>CAMLNK010000222.1 GCA_946481035.1 uncultured Dyadobacter sp.
CAATCAATTGTTTTTCAAATACTTATCAAAGTATTATTATTGCACAATACTTGATTAATCAAATATATATCAACTATAAATCAAATATATTTCAAGTTTATGTCAACCATTTCCCAGGAGCTGAAACTGTTTTTAAACCTTACCATTATCCAGACGATCACGGCGAAACGCTTCGATGCGAGGCTTCAAAATCATGGGATTAGTCTGAATGAATTCATGATTCTGCACCATCTGGCGAATGCGCAGGACGAGAAATTGCGGCGTACGGACGTCGCTGAAAAAGTGGGACTGACGGCCTCCGGTACTACCAGAATGCTGTCGCCGTTGGAGAAGCTGGGGTATGTAAAACGCGAGGCGAACAGCCGCGATGCGCGGGTGTCGTACGTGAAGCTGGCCAATGCCGGGAAGAAGATTTACCTCGAAGCCATCGCCACTGCGGAGGCTACGACGGAGCAGATCATGACCTCGGTAAAATCCAAAAAGCTGGATGAATTGCAGCGGATGCTCACAGAGCTGGGCGGGACCATCGAATAGCCCCAAAAAAACGCCTCTGACAGACGATCTGTCAGAGGCGTGAGTCCAAGGGTCATGAAATGTTATTTCGCTTTCCTGACGTAGATATTTCCGTTCATGTTCTTCATCATGATCTCGCTACCGCCGCCGTTGACTTTGCCTTTTACCCAGTCTTCAATGCTTACCTTGTACATGCCGTCCTTGGAAGTCTTGGTTGCCTGCGGTACGGCTTTGTCAATATCCACATCGAAATCGCTGTAAATATCGCCCTGGTCGGATTTTAGTTTGAGATCGAATTTGGCCGTAGGCGGAAGCGTTACGTCCACATTTCCGTTGAGCGTGGAGAAAGCCATCGGGGATTTGGTGTCGACGGTTTTGAAATTCACTTTCAGCAGCCCATTCACCGTGTTGGCAACGGCCGACCCTGAAATGTTCGTCAGACGGATATCGCCATTCACATTGGTGATTTCCAGCACGCCGTCTACATTCTCGACTACCACGTCGCCTTCGTTAATCGTTCCGACATTCAGCGAGAATTTTGTTGGCACTTTGATATTCAGCTCCATATACGAATTGAAGAGCTTCGAACTCACGTTCACCACATTGTTTTCCTCGGTAGCCGAAATGTCTATGGCGCCATTTTTGGAAATGCGTTTCATGCCTTCCACGGTCTCTTTGGGCTTTTCCGACCGATCGGACTGTTTGGTAACCGCATCGATCATGATCTGGTTGCCGGTATAGCCGGTCACGCGGATAGAGCCGCGGATCAAGTGTACTTTCAGCGTACCGGGCTTGCCGGGATCGCTCAGCGGGATCGTCAGTTGTTCTTTCCTATCGCCCTGGGCCAGCAATGGTGCCGAAATTGCGGTAAATGCTGTGAGTGCTGCGAGGGCAAGTATGCGCGGGGTTTTCATTTTGTTACGATTGTTTTTTAAGATAAATATTGCCATTAAATGTTTCGAATTTATAGGTAGGGCCGCCGGCGCCGATACGGATAAATGTTTCCGTACTAAGCTTGTATACGGTTTTGTTGTCACGGTTTTCTGAATTCTTGATCACCCTTACCGGGAGCGTTTCAACGTTGGGGAAATCCGTGAAAAAATCACCGTTGAATGTTTTGAACTGGCAATCGACCGCCAGCGAGGCCGGGTAACTGATTTTGACATCGCCATTCAGCGTTTTGAAATCGGATTCGCCGGGAGGCAGGGAGGTATAATTGACTTCCACATTACCGTTGATCGTGTGCATATCGGCCTTTCCTTTGGCATTCACGACCTTGATGGCCCCATTCACATTTCGGATTCCTAGCGAGCCGGTCACGTCGTTCACGTTGATGTCGCCGCCATTCACCGTCGACACATGCAGGTTGAGCGAGTAGGGGACTTTTACCGTAAAATCCAGTTCAAAATCATAATGGATTTTCGGTCCGTCCCAGTTACGCCGCTCCCGGTTGGGCCGCGAGTCGAACGGGTTGGCAATGTAGGCGATAATGCTGTCGGCCTCCTGCTCGATTTCGAGTTTGAACTCGGCTTTACCCTGGTCGAGGTAATCCTGGGTTTTGGCCCTGATCTTTTTATCAATTTCCAGCACGACTTTATCGCCGTTGTAGCCTTCTACCTTGATGAACCCGTTGATATTGTAGATCGTCAGCACATTTTTGGCGGCCTGGCCGGCGGAGATCGTAAATTCCTTGCTGACGTGCTCCTTGTGTTCCAGCTTCTGCGCCGGGGCCTGGGTACAGCAGAGCACTGCTCCCGCCAGCAGGGGGATTGCAAAATACTTCATGGCTAATAGTTGATTATGGTTTATGAAAGGTCTTTGATTGTCTGTTGGATCTTGACTTTTACGAGGTCGTTCAGGTCTTCTTTTTGCAGCAAAGTTTTCAATGCCTTCACCGAACGTTTCTCCTGCAATTTCACCATCACATCGGCCAGGGCCACCTGCACCATCGGCGAATCCTGTAATGCGAGCGATTTTACCAGCCCTTCCCGTACGGACGCGTCATCCGCATATTGCGTGAGCGCTTCGAGCGTGACGAGCCGTACATTTACGTTAGGATCGTTGTTTAAGGTGGCAAACAGCGCTTCTAAGACACGATCGTCGGCCTGCGCGATCTCACTGGTGTAACCCACTGCCCGGAGCCGCTCAGTGGCCGAAGGGTTTTCGAGCAGCGAAAGCATCATCGTACTTTTCATATCCTGCACCTGGCTCGCCAGCGTTTCGATCCGTTGCTGATAGGCGACCGCATCGACTTTGCTGCGGCTCGTCCGGTTACCGATCACCCAGCCCAGGCCCACCAGCAGCAGGCTGAATCCGACCTGCACTGTCCATTGAGGCAATACAAATTCGCGAATACTTTCCATCATGCTCTGGACCGAGAACCTCGCCGCTGCTTTTTCGGCTTCTTTAAACTCGTCGAGCATGGTGTAAAAATTAGTGCGCATGGCCTCTTTCGGCTCGGGCACCCTTATTTTCGCCATGCCGTCCCAGATCTGCTTGTCGGCGGCAAACTCCTCCTGGCAGCTCTCGCATTCGGCCAGGTGCCGGTTAACCTCCATTTGCTCGCTCTTTTCGAGGTTGTTGTTAAGCCATTCTGTCAGCTTGCCTTTAGTATATTCGCAGTTCATCGCCTTATCGTCTTTCATTTGTAAAAAACCTTTTCTTCAATTCTCCCAATGCCCTGTGGACCCGCACTTTCACCGTTCCTTCATTGATATTCAGTACTTTGGCGATTTCGTCGTATTTCATTTCCTGGAACCTGCTTAAAATCAGCACTTCGCGGTATTCGGGGCTTAATGCGCCCATCGCTTCGTGCAGAAATTCGTTCTCCTGCTGTCGTTCCAGGCTTTCGTCGGCCCGTATTCCGCCTTCGATCCGGTCGGCGACCTCGTTCACATCGTAAAAATTGAACGACCTGTTTTGCTTCACCGAATCGTTGAGCACGTTCCTTGCCAGGTGATACATCCACGTCCTGAACTCTCCATCGCCGGTAAATGTGTGCCGGTATTTGAGCATTCTGTAAAACACATTCTGTACGAGGTCTTCGCTGAGATCGGCCTTGTGCGTCATGTGGTAAAAAAATCCGAAAAGCGGCCGGTTGTACCGTTCGAAGAGCAAGCCCATCTTATCCAGGTCCCCGGTTTTCACCCGGAGCATCAGCGAGTTGTCGGTTAAGGTATTCAAGGCTCGGCGCTTTGTTTTCGTGATTTTGATGTGGTAACTCGGGAGAAAGGGAAAGGTTACAGGAATTTAGGAAAAAAGTTAAAAAAAATTTCTGTAACTTGACACGTTTCACGTTACATCTTTCCCTGTGATTGTAACTTACCGGCATAAAGGGCTGGAACTATACGCACGCAAAGGAGACCGTTCAAAGCTGCCACAGGCACAGATTGCACGAATCCGATTGATATTGACCCGGCTGGATGCAGCAGCTAATGCTGTTGAAATGAACCAGCCCGGCTATCATTTTCATGCATTGAGCGGAGACCTGAAAGGGTTTCATTCCGTGAGGGTTACCGGTAACTATCGGATCATTTTCCGGTTTGAAGAAGGGAATGTTTATGATGTCGATTATGTGGATTACCACTAAAATAATAACCAACTATGGGGATTTTTGATCCTGCACACCCGGGAGAACTGATCCGGGAAACGATTGAGGGCCTGAGGGAAGAAACCGGGCAGAAACTTACAATCGCGGAAGTAGCCGAAGGGCTCGGAGTAACCCGCAAGACATTGTCGGCGATATTAAATGCGAAACAAAGCGTTACACCCGAAATGGCTGTCAGATTGGCGACCGCATTTGCCAATACTACGCCCGAGTTCTGGCTTAGCGCCCAGGAAAACTATGACCTTGCAAAGGCGAGGCAAACCGTGGATGTAAGCAAGATCAGGGTGTTCTGGCAGCCGGGTGCTGTGTCTGCTTAATAAAAAAGCCCCTTTCGGGGCCTCATTAGGTGGTCAGCGGGTATTTCGAAACGTCCCGCTGGCGGTCGCGCTCGGCTTTGATGTTTTCGTGGGCGGCCTGGATCGCCGTGTATTGATGTTGAATGTGCTGATGGATGTCGGCGGGGATGTAATTGGATTGCAATGCTTCCTCGTAGGCTTTTTTGTCGGAATCTTCGCACATTTCGGCGTTTTCGAGTAATGCGCGGCGGTTTTCAGATGTAAATGTAGCCCTGATATCAATCCAAATGCGGTACAGTTTGCCCGAAAGCATGGTGCCCGTGGCAGGCTCGCCGCCAAGCCGTGTTACGTGTGATTTCAGGTCGCGCACGTGGATGCGGCTTTCTTCTGCGAGGCCGTTGAACATTGCCCTCAGATCATTTTCGAGCTCACCGGTTTCGGCTTCCGCTTTTTCATATCCGGCGATCCGGTCGTTGTTGATCAGGATCAGGTCGTTCAGGATTTCGATGGTTTCTGAATTCTGTGCCATTGCGGTCATGGTTTTGATGATGGGGCATTTGCATCAATAACCATTCCAAACGCTTAACGCAGAATACTGATCGAGTTTTCGTAGATCTTGTATTTACAGCCCGGCGCCTGGTCGCGGATGACCTGATCGCAGAGGAATTTCAGGATGCCATCACGGCGCGAAAGTGGCGTTCCGGTTTGCGCTTCCCAATATTTTGTTTCAGGAATAAAAAGGATTACCACCGCATTGCCCCCGCCAAATTCCCAGCCAAACTGGATTTTGATCGCGCCCTCGGTGTAATAAATGCTGCCGCCGCGCCCGTCCTGTGTGTATTCCAGTTTTGGAAAAAACCGACTCATAATTTCGTTTTTAAACTTTTCGACATCTATTCCGGCGTTCCTTTCAATCCCGTTGTAGTCGACCGACCGCTCATCGTCGCGATCGTACATCATGTGCAGACTGCACGCCGGGGAAGCATAGTCGGAATCCGGTTCGCGGCCGGCGTACCTTTCAGGTATCCTAATGCCGTTATCCGTGTATCCCGGGGTAGGTTTTTCTTTCGGGAGGGGAAGCAAATGCACCTCCTCGTTTCGAATGGCGTTGAAAATATTGGCCGGTGCTTTTCCATAAGGCGCTTTCGGAAATCCTTCGGTAAACTTGATGAACTGAATGCGGTGCGTCCAGCCATCGGGCCAGCCGGCGTCGATCGTATAAAAGCCGGGTGGATAGGGTAGTGTGTTGGTCAAAATCATCGTGCTGCCGTTGAGCCGCTCGCGCACCGGCTTTTCTTCAATCACTTCCTCCGAACAGGTGTTAGTGAGGCTGAATGTGCCCGCGTCCCAGGCGTATTGCGGCATATGAAATACGAGCTGCTGGCAGTCGGGGTAATGAATCACACGCACGTTCAGCGGCTTGACGATCCCTACCGGGCTATCACCGGTTTTTTCAGGGTTATCTTTCCAAAAATTGGAAACGCTCGTCAGCACGCATTTGCCGTAATAGGCATCTTCCGCCTCCGGCGCTTCTACAAGCGGTTCAGTGGCGTCCAGGGGGATGCTACCCGGGGTTCCATCACCAACATCAGGAATAAAATAGCCCAATTCCGGCTGGTTTTCAGACTTTTCCAAAATGCGCCGCCTTACTTCGACGATATTGCCGGGCTGAAAAACGTGGGTATGCCGGGTAATTTTGCAGCGAATCGTAGCTTCCATTCGGAACAGCGGTTTTTGATTAAAACAGAAGACCCGGGCCGGATGTAAACCTGCATGCGACCCGGGTTCGAAAGTAATAACTATTTATTATTCAAATAGTTTATTTCGATCCATCGGCTATTCCGAACGAAGGGATTCAACGGGGTTCATCAATGCCGCCTTGACCGACTGGTAGGAGATCGTGCACAGCGCCACCAATACCGATAATGCGCCCGCCAAGGCAATCATCCACCAGGTAACGTCGATTTTATAGGCAAATTCCTCCAACCAGCGGTCCATCAGCCACCAGGCGGCCGGTGTGGCGATCACCAATGCGATAACCACCAGTTTCAGGAAATCCTTCGAAAGCAAGGCGATAATGCCCGCTACCGAGGCGCCGAGTACCTTCCGTACGCCTATTTCCTTGGTGCGCTGCTCGGCCGTAAATGTAGCCAGTCCGAACAGGCCCAGGCACGCCACAAAGATGGTAAGGCCGGCAAATGTGCCCAGGATCTGGCCGGTTTTCTGCTCGGCCTTGTAAGTTTCGTTGAAACGTTCGTCAAGGAATGTATAGCTGAACGGCATATCGGGATGGAAGCCGTCCCAGCTCTTTTTCATCGAGGCGAGCAGGTCCGAAACTTCCGCGCTGCGGGTTTTCACCATCATCCAGCCCCAGCCCTTGTTCAGC
>CAMLNK010000223.1 GCA_946481035.1 uncultured Dyadobacter sp.
GGAGTACCATGGAGATAGCCCACAAGATGCAGTCTATCATGGGCTTCATTCAGATAAGCAAGTAGTAATTTACTATATTTTTGAAGACGAATACGAAATTCATCAATGCTCTGCGGCTTCGTAAATTTAGTCCCTTCTTTCTTCCTCAAATATTCGTCAGCAATCATCAAGGCCGCGTTATAAGCAGTTCCTGACGCCATTTGAACATATTTAATGTCTTTATACTCCTGGCCTTCCTTCTTAGCCTTAGTACTCAAAATCTCCCGCGCATTGTCGAGATAGCGTGTGATTTCCTGATAGTGGTTCATAAATAAAGTGTGGTTAATGTGATTACAACGTACTGCTACGAAAACACAGTTCCCTGCACTACTGCATCCTCTTCTTCCTCCGTCATTCGTTCACCCTCTAACCGGTAAGGACGATTGAATGCCTCCTGCCGCATCGCAAAACGCGTCGCCAGTTTGCGGATCACTTCTTTCGACATCCCTTTTTTGTAATTAAGAATTTCGGACACATATCCTTTACTGACATTCAGCAGCTCGGCAATGTCCTTAGCTTTCATCTTATGATCCTTCATGAGTGATTTGAGCAATTCAACAGGATCGAACTCGCCTTTGAAAATAGTGTGCTCTGCATCGTAGTGTTCGATCAGCACCATCAAAAGTTCAGCTTCGTCCTGATATTTGACCTCGGACTCTCCTGAATCATCTAGTCTTTCCAACTCGTTACAATATTCGTAGTATTGTTCTTCGGTCTTGATTACCTTATATTTCAGCTCTCCCATATCAGAATTGTTTTACAGAATATTGCAATCCGAGCTTGCATAAACGTGTGTACTCGGCATGAGTGCCAATCCAGCTCGCGTATAAGCGCACAAAGCTTTTTCCAAATACATATTTACAAATCATGCGGTAATTGTTGCCGCCGATATCGAGCACTACTCTCGGACACCCGTTCCCGAGAAAATCCACTGTCGGATAATTCTCGCGAATATCCACGGGCGATCGCCAATTGGCACCTTTTAGTTTTTTAAGCCATTCGTCAAACGATGATGCGCTTCTCGCATGATTCAAAACGAACTTTTCAATCGTCGATTCTTTAATCAAATGTACCCTCATACAAGTGTGTGAATATAAGAAAAGTTCTCGTAAAGAGAACTTTTCAATGAACAATTATCAAATCAATTTAATACCGCACCTTACACCACCTGCGGCAGCGCATAAGGCGAGCGATATTTCCTCGTCAGCAGCTTGTTAGCTTCATCATCCCCCACAAACTTCTCCGTTTTATTATCAAATGTCAGTGCACGGCCGACGCGGTAGGCGATATTGCCCAAATGCGCTAAACCGGACGACAAATGCGCCGTTTCAACAGGCCCATTGAGCATCTTCGGATCCTTGGCGATCACGGCGTCGATGAAGTTTTTGTAGTGATCTCCACCAGCTTTGCGCGAGGGGCCGGCTTTTTTGTCCTTGCCCAGGAAGGTTTCATAGTAGTCATAACCCTTCACTACCATGTACCCTTCCGAACCATAGAAGATATTACCAATGCCGACGCCGCCTTCATCATTCGTCATCCACGGGCGCACTTCGAATTCGATGATCTTCTTTTCTTTGGAATACACAAATGAAGAACTCAGCACTTCCGGAGTTTCTTTGGCGTCGTTCCAGAGGAATTTGCCGCCCGACGATGTAATCTTGTCCGGGAAACTTTCTACGCCGAGGCCCCACATGCACATGTCGGTTTCATGAATGCCCTGGTTACCGATGTCGCCATTGCCATAGTTCCAATGCCAGTGCCAGTCGTAATGCACATAGTTGCGGGAAAATGGCTTCATTTCGGCCGGACCGGTCCAGAGGTCGTAGTTGAGGCCTGCGGGAACCGGCTCGGTGCCTTTGTCACCAATATCCGGACGCCATTTGTATACGAGGCCCCGGGCCATGTAGACGTTGCCGATCAACCCATCGCGGAGGTGTTTCACTGCTTCCTTCAACGCTTCCGAGCTGCGGAGCTGGACGCCGTGTTGTACCACTCTTTTATATTTATGCGCTGCCTCCACCAGTTTGCGACCTTCATGCAGGTTGTGTGAGCCAGGCTTTTCTACATACACATCCTTTCCAGCCTGACAAGCCCAGATTGCCGCCAGTGCATGCCAGTGATTGGGTGTGGCGATACTTACGGCGTCGATGGTTTTGTCCTCAAAAACTTTACGCAGGTCGTTCTCGGTTTTGACTTTTTTGCCCGTCTTCTGTTCGAATTCCTGAGCCCGCTTCTGAACGATATTGTTATCCGGATCGCAGAGCGTAGCGACTTCCACATTACTCAGCGCATTAAAACCCGAAATATGGCTCTGCCCGCGCCCGTTCACGCCCAGCACGGCCACGCGTACGCGATCGTTCGCGCCGAATGCGCTTGCGGGGATAATGGCCGGAATAGAAAGCGCAACGGCGGCTCCCGTGGTGTTTTTGATAAAGTTTCTTCTCGATACTTCGTTTGGTTTGTCCATATGAAAGAATTTAGGATTTCGAAATGAATGCATTTTACCTGACCGGCAATCAGTTAGACGAATTTCAGAAGTAACTCCCTTATTCGTTCACTATCAAAAAGTACTACTCATTTAAAATTAAGTACTATTCTAACCTAAATAATTTGAACAATACCGTAGCCGCTCACAAACAGAATGGATAACACACTGATCCAAAAGAATACATCATAAGTCATCGAGGGCTTCAATGCAGTCGGTAACTCGCGATAACGGAATACAAGCGAAACGTACACAACCAGCAACAACAGCACCGAAGTCGCGATCCCGCCGAGAATCACCATCCTCACCGGTGCCTGAAAAAAGAGGAACAACAGGCACCAGGCAATAGGCAGTACCCATGACATTATGCCGATACTCCGCTTTTGCTCGTGTTCCGATTTGAACTTCATCCAGCCGATCTGCCCGAATGCATCGCTCCAGACCCTCGCCCAACTGGCAGCGGCGGTAAACAATGTGGAATAAAGCACGAAGAATGCGCCAACCAGGAATATATTTTTCGCCCAGGGACCCAGCGTTTCTGTGAAAATGCGGGATAACGTGTCGATCATCTGGTAACCTTCCGGTACCGCGCCCCCGGTATGCAACACAGCGGCACCGAGGAGGTAAAATGCGGCTGTCACAATGGTATAGACGACCATCGACAACACCGCATCGAGGTACATTACGCGAAACCAGCCTTTTGCCCGCTCGGACCATTCTTTCGTGCCGTCATTAGGACCGGTGTAGGCGGCGTAACCCTTTTCAATACACCAGTAATTGTAATACATAATTTCGTCGCCTCCGACGCCGGTTATGCCAAATGCCCCGAATGCCGTGGCGACCAATGCGGTGGGCAGCGAAAATTGCAGACCGCTTTCAAATTGCGGCCAGGTGATAGCATAGGGCGTCCATTGAAGGGAAATGACGGATATCAGAATGACGGCAGTAAAAAGAATGATCATCACGAGCGAGCCTTTCTCGACCGGGCCGTAATTGCCTTTGTAAACCCAGAATGAAGTGATTAACACCGAAATAATCGCCCAGAAATTAACGGAAATGAGCGGAAAGGCCATATGCAATACAATGGCAACGCCTCCGACGATGCCGCCTACTTGCAGCAACTTTAAGCCCTGCAGTGAAAGCCACAACCAAATGCTCCAATGCGTCTTGCCGAGCCTCAGCCCGGGCAGGTTGTTGAAGTTATGCATGATGAAGGTGCCGGTGTAAATGGCATTCTTGCCAAATTCCAGCTGCAATGCGACTTTGACGAGGCAGCTTACAATGATCAGCCAGAACATGACGAAGCCCGCTTTGGCGCCTAATGCGGTGGTGGCGATCAGTTCGCCGGAGCCTACGATGGCGGCAGAAAGGATGAAACCCGGACCTAGGTATTTGAGCCTGCCCACGAACGTAGTTGGCGGGGTTAGAATTTTGGACATAAAGGGGATTTTATATCCAAAAGTTAAGATAGGGTATTATTTAATGCCACGAAGGCATGAATTTAACACGAATAATATTCGTGCTCCTTCGTGCCTTCACGGTCCGCCGCTGCGGTGGCATTTTAAACACTATTACAAATTCCCCACAGCCTGGTGAATCTGCTTCACCGTATCGACATAATTATTCTCACTGGGAAGGCCGAACAGCGCTTTCTCCTTGATAATCTGCGCAACATTCTCCGGCACCAGTTTCTCCCAACCAGGCTCGCCTCGCTTGATCATTTCAAGCACAGAGTCGGTGGTGATGTGCATATGTTCGGTATTGTAATTCTTAATATCCTCGATCTTATCGTTCACAATCAGATACTGGAACAATGGCCGCAAATGATCCGGCACCCGGAAATTTTCGCAGCTGTAAACCGATCCATCGGGCTGCAACGTCGGGTAAATATAAAGCTTCACTTTCCGGCTGAACAACGTCGCAAAGGATTCGAGAATACCGCCTTGCAGGAACTGATAATGCTTTTCTTCGAAAATGTCCTGCAAATTCGGGCTACCGAGGAGCAAGCCGGATTTCAGTTTCGTCAACCGCGATAAATAAGCGACCAACCGATAATATTCATGGTGATTGGAAATCATTACCATATGCCCCAGCGAGCAAAGAATATCCACGCGGTCGAGGAAGTCCTTTTCGTCGATGTCGCGGTCCCCGGCTTTGAGGTTATGCAGCGTAAGCTCAGAAATGAGCACTACTTTGGATTCATCCACATCCTCCTCGGCCAAAAACTGCCGCTGACCGTTGCTGATCAGGTCAATATGCACGTTCGTGATCGGTCGCAGGCGGCCGCGCATCATGAGGATATGCTTTTTGTACAATGCTTCGGAAGGCTGCAAAACACCGCCGTCGCTACCGAACAATGCCGCATCGGTAAAGCCGTTCTTCACCAGCCGCAGGCTCATGAGGCGGTTATCGACTTTGGCAAAATCAGGCCCGCTGAAACGCACCATATCGATCTCGATCCGGTCGATCGTCAGATCGTCCATGAGCGACATGAGCAGAATTTCGGGCGATTTATAATAGTAATAGCAACCGTAAATCAGGTTTACCCCGATAATCCCAAGCGCCTGCTGTTGCAGAATATTCTCGTCGTCGCGCATCCGCACGTGGATCACGACGTAGTTCGTCGGGCCCATAGGCGTGAGCTGGAATTGCAAACCTATCCAGCCGTGCGATTCGTTCGTTTTCTGAAAGTTGAGGGCTACTACTGTATTCGCGAAGGCAAAAAAAGTGCTGTCGACACCGCGTTTTTCCGAGAGCCGCTTTTCCACGAGGTTATACTCGCGGTTGAGCATTTTCATCAGTCGGGATTCCACCACGTATCGTCCGCCCTCCTCTGTCCCGTATATCGCGTCGCTGAACGTCATGTCGTAGGCTGACATTGTTTTAGCGATGGTTCCGGATGCGCCGCCGGCTTTGAAAAAGTAAGCCGCCGTTTCCTGACCCGCCCCGATTTCCGCAAACGATCCGTAGATCCGGCGGTCGAGGTTGATCCGTAGTGCTTTTTGTTTTGTACCAAGATTCTTTTCGTACATAACGGTATATTAGTATAATGAAGAAGCTTACATGTAAATATAAGAAAAATACAGTTCTGCATTTAGCGGAATTTCTGATCTTCTGACAGCAGAATGGAAAAGTTATATAATTTATTTACTTACGGCACTTTGATGCAGGGTTTCGACAACCCCTATGCACGGAAGCTACGGTTGTCTTCAAACTATATAGGAAAAGGGTATTTCAATGGAAAATTGTTTCGCGTGGAGTGGTACCCGGGTGCGCTGTATGAGCCGCATGCGCCTACGCGCGTACACGGGGAAATTTACCAGCTCCACTCTCTTGAAATACTGAAAGAACTGGATGAATATGAGGATGTTATGGAAGACGAAAAGGCTAGTTTGTACGTCAGGAAAGTGGTACCTGTCAGGTGTGGTCAGGAAGTTGTCAGGGATGGTCAGGAGGTGGTTATTGATTGTTGGGTGTATTTGTACAATCAGCCGGTTTTGGATTTGCCTTTGATTGAGGATGGCTATTTCAAAACTAAGCCCTGAGACTCTCGCCGATAATGCGGAGGCCGTCCAATGTTAACTTTCTGTCAATTTCCGTAAACTCGTCGCGCAGGGTATCGATAATGGACGACAAACCGCCCGTCGCGACGGCAATGCACTCGCCGCCCAACTCGGCGCGGATACGGCCCAGCAGCGATTTAACCAAACCTTCATAACCGAGCAAAATGCCCGCTTGAATGGCCTCGACCGTGTTTTTGCCTATGGCCGATTGCGGAAGCTCCAACGGTACTTCCGGCAGCTGCGCAGTATTGGCGAACAATGCTTTCACGGCCGTTATCAAACCCGGCAATATCGCGACGCCCAGGATTTTACTGTCTTTGGAAACAGTAGTAAATGTCAATGCAGTCCCAAAATCTACGACCACGCAATTCTCTTTATACCGCGTCGAGACGGCTACCGCATTGGCGATCAAGTCTGCTCCGATTTCGTGCGGATGGTCGATTTCGATGGATAATGCAGGGTAAATCTCCGGCCCGACCACGATCACCCCGTCGCCGAACAGCGAGCGGAGCATTCTCAGTATCGCGGGTGTAAGTGCGGGCACGACGCTGCTCAGCACCACCGTTTCCACGTCCCCGAACCACAAACCTGCTTCCAGGAAATGCAGCCGGAGCTTCGATTCGTAATGCGCCTCGTTCTCCTGCACCAGCGAGCGCATCCGC
>CAMLNK010000224.1 GCA_946481035.1 uncultured Dyadobacter sp.
GAAAACGCAACCGGTTATAGCACTATCTCCGAAAACGCTGGCGTGATACAAAATCTGAATGGCGGCAATTTCGAGGTTTCGGTAGGTAATGCCGCCATTGCGGCAACTGGTCAGATATGGATAGGGTTCTCGGATGCCGAGTGGAATAACTCGTCCAATTGGCATAACGCATCGGTGCCTACCGCTTCCGATGATGTGACCATAACAGACATGGCTACCGACCCGATCATCGGTACGATTGATGCGAAAGCGAAGTCGGTAACGGTCCAAAATGGTGCATTGCTGACAATAGGAAGCTCGCGAACCTTAACAATCGACGGTGCGGATGTTCAAGGTTTGTTAAACCAGGGCAC
Organism: uncultured Dyadobacter sp.; assembly: GCA_946481035.1. Next base: position 354 of record CAMLNK010000224.1, read on the forward strand.
AGTAGCCAATAACGGATTGCTGAAAATCGGGCTCACCACAGGCACGGGAAGTTATGGCGTGCGAAACGAAGGACAGTTTTCCAATAGCTCCGGCGAGGTGAAAATCGACAATGCCACCCAGGCTGCGCTCTATAATTTCTCCGGCACATTTACAAACAATGCATCGCTCTCGCTTAAAACTGCGGTAGCTGCGCCATTTTTGCTCAATTCAGATGGAGGTACAATCAGTAATAATGCGAGCGGAACCTTGTCCGGTACGGGTATAATCAAACCTACGCATTTTATTAACAATGGTGGAATGCTGTCGCCGGGATATTCGCCCGGGATTCTGACCTTCGATGGCAGCGAGAATTTTGCTGCCAGTACCCTGGCTATTGAAGTAAACGCGGCGGGTGTTGCGGGGACGGATTTCGATCAGATCGTAGTGAATGGTACCGCGACGCTGGGTGGCACCCTGGCGCTCACTTTCAATTTCCCGGCACCCAGTGACGGAGATGTCGTGACCATTATAGACGCCACTGCGTTAGCCGGCACATTCAGCTCGGTAACAGGTCTGCCGGAACATTGGGCTGTCAAATACGATTTCCCCAATACCGGGGAGGTGAGTCTTGAATACACGAACAACCTGCCGGTAACCCTGGTGCATTTTGCGGCAAAAAAGCAGGACAACCGCATTAAGCTGGGCTGGCAAACTTCGGAAGAAACCAACAATCAGGGATTTGATATCGAACGCCTGCTTTACCAGGGAACGTGGGAAAGTATTGGGTTTGTGGATGGGCGTGGTTCTACAAAAGGAAACAGTACCTACTCCTTTTGGGACGGAAACCCTCTGCCGGGTGTGAATTACTACCGGTTGCGTCAGCTGGATTTTGATGGAAAAGTTGAATATTCCCGGATCGTTAGTGTGAGTATGGATGAAGCGGCGGTTGTAAAGATTTACCCAAACCCAACGACCGGAATTATTCATGTAGAAGGTGCCCCGTCCGAAGTTAAAATTCTGGATATTCAGGGTAGACCGGTGATGGATGCAGCAATAATCAATCGAAAAATCGACGTGTCCCATTTACCTGACGGCTATTACATTCTGGCGGTTTTTTCTGAAAGTAAGGTGAGATCAATTCCGGTTGTGAAACGCTCATCGAAGTGACACCGTTTTGACCGTGCTCTGCGCCGGCGGCGTTTCCATCGTATATCATCATTGATGTAGATAAATGTCTACGAACAGATTTATATCTACATTTCCTGGTAGTATTATTCTGGACGTATAGTAATGGGCGTTGCTGATAACAGGCAGAACAGCCGGTATATTCCTCTCTGATAGATTGAGTTAGCGTCCAGGTGGGCTTTTTTTGTCACTTATGCAATACAAGACACTCAGGTTTACCCAGTGAAAGTCAGGCACGTGGCGCGATTTGGTTGTGAAAAATATCTCATTAAAATTCGTCGAATTTTCTCTATAATGCATTGTTTTACTAAATGAGATCCGGTTTTTCGGAACCCGTTCACCCTAACCCTCGATTGAAAAAGTAACCTGTCGAAGAAAATCCTGAAGATTCCGGGATTTCTTGGAGCAGGGTTCTATTTAACGTTGCTTAGTTAGAAGTAAAAAATGCGATTATCTTGTCAGTTCCTTGCGTTGTTGTCCTTTTGTTTTTTCAGTACTCTTAACACCGCATTCGGGCGGCAGACACAATCCGTCCGGGATACTGTTTCTGACTACGAGGTAAGGCACTTCACAGACGAAAACGGCTTGCCGCAAAACAGTGTTAAAGCGATAGCACGTGATTTACGCGGAAATATCTGGTTGGGTACCGAGAGGGGGCTGGTTCGATTTGATGGAACTCATTTTGTCAAATTTGATGATTTCGGAAACTCATTTGCGGCCCGGAGCATTTACAGTTTCAATTTGGATCCGCAAAGTCGTGCGGGGGATTTAATGGCGAGAGCCAGTAATGACACCTGGATCCGGATCAAAGATGGGAAAACCGTTATCGATACTGCTTTCAAGAGAGACGGCCCGTATACGGCACCTAATCTGTCAAAAGCCCGTGATCGGCATTTGGTCGAATCATTGCCCGACCTCAACGAGGCGGCGCTTGCAGACTATCATGACCGTATTATCTCAACATATCCTACGCCCGGCGGAAGATATTTTGCTTACGGGCTACAAAACATCGGCTACTATGAAAACAACAAAATGGTAAAGCATTTTCCTTTTCCCGGCAAGAGCTTTTTTCGCTTTTTCCGGATAGATGAAAATCTTTATTATCTGGACGAAAAATTCAAGTTGACGTTTTTCCCGGGAGCAGCAAGAGGCCAGAGGCCGCTGGAAGTTGCACTAGCCGGCCCTGTTTTATCGGACATCGATTACAGATCAACAGGGCAGTATCACATTTATTGGAATAATTGCTCCAACCAGGTCTTTATATCAACTGGGCGGCGCCTCTACCATTTGCAGACCGTGAAGGACGGTTCGCTGGTTAGTAAACTGATTCTGGACGGTTTTGATTTTAAGGATAAGGGTATAAAAGCCATCTTGCTGGATACGGTGACAGGTAGGTTGTTTCTGGGAAGTCAGGTCCAAGGCCTGTACGTTGTTTCTAAAAGACAGTTTCGGGCAGTGACCGATCCATCTGTCGGGGCCGATAACGTCTATTATGGTCAGGTACTACTTGGTAACAAGACGATTGCCAGCACCACAGGGGCTACTTTCGCATTGGATAGCAGCAGGCTGGGTAAGCTTAGCTCGCATCTGAGTTTGATAAAGAAATCCGCTGATTTTGATAAATATAGTATCATTAAGGACCTGGCAGGTACAATATGGTGTAAGCGAAGAGAGAATTTATTCAGGTTCGACGCCAGCGGCAAACGCATTATTTCTTCCTGGAAGATGGCAGATGAAATAAAACAGCTATATCAGGGACAGAATGGCCGGATTTGGATTGGTACCGACTCAGATGGCCTACATTACATTGACCCGTCGTTACCTGGTGCCCGACCCCGCTTTTTTACAGGCAGGGATTGGGCGAGTATCTCCTGGATTCAACAGCAAACCAGTGAAATATTATGGGTCGGAACCGGCAAGGGACTTTACAAAATACACTTGCCGTCTAAAAAAATATCCCAGGTCAATAAGCTTGCCAATATCTACATCCGGAGTCTTTATATTCCTGACGATGACAACCAAATATGGATTACGACCTATACCAGCGGACTTTTTCTTATAAAGGATGGTAAATTAACACAGTTTCCCCTGGACAAGAAACAATACCTTTCGGGTCCACATTGCATTGTCGAGGACAGGAAAGGATTCTTTTGGATAACAACCAATAAAGGGTTGTTTCAAGTCAAGAAAGCGGATCTGCTGGCCTACGCAGATAAGCCGTTTGAACTATATTATCACTATTATTCCAAAATCGACGGCTTCAACACCAATGAATTCAATGGAGGTTGTCAGCCTTGCGGTTTGAGAACACCGGAAGGGATTGTATCATTTCCTTCGTTCAATGGCTTGGTTTGGTTCGTTCCGGAACGGATACGGCCGGAGCTTCCTGCGCAGCAGATTTTCATGGATCATGCGAGCAGTGAGGATAGCATGTTTGTATTGGAGCGGGGCAAAATTTCCGTCAAGGCCGGGGTCCCGCAAATCGTTGTAAAAGTAACCACACCCTACTTTGGCGATCCCTACAATCTGAGAATGTCATACCAAATCTTTAAAGAAAGCCAACCGATTACAGAATGGAGAGCATTGGAAGAAACCAGGAACATCGCCATCCCCTTTCAGGGAGGCGGAAATTACATGCTGCGTGTCCGCAAGATTAACGGGTTTGGCAAAGGAAACCAAAGTGAGATGCGCTTTGCCATTTCTGTTGAAAAGAAATGGCACGAAACCTGGTGGTTCAGAGGTTTGATGGTGGTGGCGGTGCTGTTGCTGTTTTATGGAATATTGCGACAGCGCGAAAAGGCTATTAAAAGGCAAAATGTTGCTCTGGAAATCAAGGTCAGGGAACGGACAGAGCATTTGGAAAAAACACTCAGTATTTTGAGCGATTCGGAAAAACAGCTCGAACAGCAGGTCAAGCTGCATTTGCATATGATTGCTTCGATCTCGCATGATATCCGTACGCCGGTGAGGCACATGTCTTACGCGCTGGATTACAGCCAAGGCCTGATTAAAGACAAGAAAATCGACAGCGCCATATCTTTTATCGCACAGCTCAAACAAGCGGTTGAAAACATGTACCATATGGTGGATAATCTGGTAAGTTTCATAAAACCGGAGGTACGCGGCGCACAGACCGCTGAGACGCCCGTAAAACTCTCCGATCTGGTCAGCGAAAAGTTGTTGTTGTTCAAGCAAATCGCGACCGCCAGCAATACATATATACAAGTGGATGTGGCGTCAGACGAAACCGTTTTTACTGATCCAAAACTCCTGGGCATCGTGATTCATAACCTGATCGACAATGCTATCAAGGCCCGCGACAGAAACACGCTTAAAATTTATAGCCGGCAGGAAGATACCGACCTGCACCTGATTTTTGAAGATAGCGGACCGGGCATGCCTTCGGAGCTGATGAAATGGCTCAATGCAGTTGGCTCAGAAGAAGATGCGAATCTGCCGGTCGGCTACGAGGGCCTGGGTTTACTATTGCTGAAACAGATCTCGAAACTGTTACGTTTACATATATACGTTACCAATAACCCTGGCGCCCGCATACAGTTGATCTTCAAAAGAAGCAGTTCGGTTGACGCCAGCTTATAAATGATCTGCCGTGTTCTGTTCCAGGTACCAGAACTTTTTGGCAAGATCCACAATGTTGTCCACTTCCATCTTTTTAAAGATCCGGTTCTTTTGTGTTCCGACTGTGGAAATCTTGACATTCAGCTCGCTGGCTATCGTTTTGAGCCACTTGCCCGTTAGCAACAGACCAAGTACCTCGCGCTCCCGCGGGGTAAGCGATGCCGCGGGGTCCGACTGCATCGATTTGCCTTCCATCAGATTATTGAGCATTGCTTCCTTTAATCTTGGGCTGACATATTTTTTGTTTTCCAGTATTGTACGGATAGCTTTTTCTGCCTCTGAATCGAAACTATTCTTGTGCAGAAAGCCGTTTGCTCCCCTGTGCAGACAAAGCGGCGCATTCGTCAGCTCGTCCCTTCCTGAAAACACCAGGATTTTCAAATCCGGCTGCACCATCCTGTAAGCGCCGATCATCTCCGGCCCGCGGGTTCCGGGAATGGCCAGATCCAAAATCATCAGATCGGCCGGCGTTTTAGCGAGCACGTCGAGCCCTTCCTGGAAGGAATGTGCAAATGAGGTTGCGGAGTTCTCGACCGCTGTCTTGACAATGGCTTGCATCCCTATGGCTACCATAGGATGATCGTCGATAATGAGAATGTGATACATATCCGGATTGTAGAAGGCGATTTACAATTTCAGTGTAAAGGTAGCTGCCGAATTTTACAAACCGAATAATTCGGAGTCACTAGTAGTAATATTTCGATTTACGCTTTCGCCTGGCTACTCTAAGTTTACACCGTCCTTCTGTCTCAGAGGAATTTCACACGACGCTTGTAAACAAATAACAACATGAAAACACAACATCTACTATTCACATTTTCAGGAAGAAAGGTCACTGGCATGCTGGTTGCGGCTGTACTGCTATTCGGATTCTCCACCGCTTTTGCACAAGTGAAGATTGGTACAAATCCAACGACTATCGAGCCTAACTCAAACCTGGAAGTGGAAGCATCTACTCCCGGGCGTAAAACGAAAATTGATAAAACAACAGGCCAGGTAACCATTACCGATGGCACCGAGGGTGCCGGAAAGGTTTTGACTTCGGACGCAGCCGGTGGGACTAGTTGGCAGAATCCATTGGCTCCCGGAATGATCAACGGTACGCTTGGGAATCTTGTAACCGTTCCAGGCGATGGACAATTGTATTCAGGAGCAAGCATTGCTTTTCCCAGAGCAGGTACGTACATGGTAACTGCCAGGTGGATAATGACCAACGCTGCCACGAGCTACCCGGTAGGTAATCAGGTTTTTATAAACACAGCTCTATCAACCAGCTCTTCCACCTTCGATTTGGCGGGTCTTACTGCCGAGTGGGTATTAGTTGCGCCAACTGCACACCATACAACGCCAGCCTTCAGGGTGACTGTCGCCGGGCCTCAAACGCTCTATTTCTGGTTTTGGACTGGCTCATTTTCCGGCGAGTTACAATTTGCTGAAACCTACGCTGTTGGACCATTCTGATATGCCTCAGCTAGTTAGCGGAGAAAAAAGAGCAAACGCTTTCAAATGCAGTATCAGTACCAAAAGCATTAAACAGACTTTACAATGAAACTAAACTATACCAGTTCATCCCGCAAAGGAT
>CAMLNK010000225.1 GCA_946481035.1 uncultured Dyadobacter sp.
GATTGTTGTCGGGCCCGGTGCCTTTATAAATGCAAAAATTGCCGTCGTCCTGCAATACCACAAAATACTCGCCTGCCTGCCTCGACGACTGTGAACCCCAGAAATAACCTTTGTTGTCCTGTGGACCGGTACCTTTATAGACGCAAAGATTACCGTCACCCTGCATCGCAAGAAAGTATTGGCCTATTGGGCCTGCCGATGTTCTCGAACTCCACAAGAGCCCAAGATTGTCGCCCGGCCCTGTGCCTCTGTAAACGCATAAATTGCCGTCGGGTTGTAATGCGGCAAAAAATAAACCGTTGTTTGACACGAGAATGTCTTGTGTCCCTAAGTACTGTCCTGATTTTAAGAAGGATCCTTTAACTGCCATAACTTGTTTTTTATAAAGGTTTAAAGAAAGAGGAAAATTCAACTTTTGAGGAAATGTAGAATTACTGTAATTCCAAAACCAATTACTGATTATTGGATAATTGATTCATTATTATTTATGCGCCATAATTAATCGTGCGTAAGATTAAAATTAATGCCGGAAAGTTACATTTACCCAAACAACATTTCAAAACGGGCAAATAACCCGCATACCTAATTTCCGGGCTTAATTCTTCTAATTTTAGCCTGAAATCTGCCACTTTTTCTTATCAGTCACCCCCCTAGTTAACCATCACTCAACTAAGTGATCACGCCGCCAACCCTGCATTTTTTCACATCCCTCCGCCATAATAATCACCCCAAATGGGCCTTCATGGACGATTTTGACAGATCTTCATAAAAAGTAATTTTATAAGTCCCATCATACAGTAATGCTTTCAAAAGCTGGCTAGTTGGCAGTTTGATTTGAATAAGTAAGCGCAACTAAATAATCTGGGTTGTCGACACTTTGTCGACGCTTTATTTTGTGTAGAAAAACACTTCCGATAAACCTACAAACATTATCGATTCACAATTTGAACTTTTGAACAAAGCAATCTGAACTTTTCAACAAAACAACACTCCCGCTAACCGGTGAATTTTGCATTTAAAATCATTACAGGCATTAGGAAATGCACCCCGCTTGGGCTGCAATAACTAACGGCCTTCATTATTAATTAAGTAATAACAAAAACCGAAATGGATTTTCAATTGAAAGGAAAACGCGCCCTGGTGACAGGCGCCAGTTCAGGATTAGGCGAAGCAATCGCGAGAATGCTCGCGTCGGAAGGCGCCGAGGTGATTGTACATGGCCGGAATGCCGATCGCGCCGGGCAGGTAGCAAACGCGATCCGGGAAGCAGGCGGCCTGGCCGTGGTGGCACTCGGCGACCTGGGTACCGACGCCGGGGCCGATGCCGTAGCCGCCGCAGCGCTGGAAGGCGGGGCTATCGATATTCTCGTTAATAATGCGGGTGTGGTAAGCCACAAAAACTGGTCGGATGCAGCGAGCGATGATTGGCTGGAAGTCTACAATGCCAATGTTGTTTCGTACGTGCGCATGATCCGGCGCATTGTCCCCCAAATGAAGGAGCTGGGCTGGGGACGCGTGATCAATATTGGCGGCGGGCTCGCCATACAGCCCATCAAAGAACAACCCCATTACAATGCAACGCTGGCGGCGCGCCATAACCTGTCGGTGTCCCTTGCCCGGCAATTGCAAGAGACCGGCATTACCAGCAACGTGGTGTCGCCCGGAGCCATCATGAACCCGATGGTCGAGGAATGGCTCGTCAACGCCGCACCGAAGTTCGGATGGGGAAGCGAACCGGAAGAAATCAAGCGCAAGGCCGTAAAAGACCTCATACCCAACGATACGGGCAGGTTTGGCCGCCCGGAAGAAGTTGCGGGAGCTGTTCTGTACTTAACCAGCCCATTGGCCGATTACATCAGCGGCGCCATTATCCGTGTCGACGGCGGGACGATGAAGAGTTTGTGACAAGCTCGTTTTGGTACAAATTGGGAGGGGGGATGGGAAAATGCAGCGATCTTGATCATTTTAGAAAAAATAAATCGCACCTCTACTTAAAACTATACAAATAAGGAGCCATATGCGCCTTTCCCGAAAAGTGCTTCTCGTGACGTGTCAACACTTCGGCAGCCAGCATCTTTCGCTGGAAAGTCGTTCTTCGGAGTTTGGTCCCCAAAATGGCTTCGTATACAGTTTGGAGTTCATTCATGGTGAATTTCTTAGGAAGCAGGTTCCCTCCCACCAGTTTTCGGTCCAGATTGTCCCGTAAAGTCTGAATGGCCTTCTCAACAATATTCCGGTGATCCAGAATAAGTTCGGGGAGTTCGTTTACCGGGTACCACTCGCACGAATCCGAAAGTGCGTCGGGCCGTGGCGTAACATCGTCGTAATTGATCAATGCGTAATAGGCGACAGAAATAAACCGGTCCAGCATCCATTGGTATCCATCATCGGGGCGAATACCATTGGCTTCCAGCAAGGTGCGCATGACTTTGGGATCAAAACGGCTAAAATCACCGAATGTATAAAATTGTTCGAGGTATATGTCGGTCAGGCCCGTCCGCTCATACAAACCGCGAAGCACGGCGTCGTTCAGGTTTTCATGTATTTGTACAAACCCGCCCGGTAATGCAAACAGACCGGTGTTGTGATATTCCATAATCAGGATTTTCAGGTCGCCTTCTGAAAATCCGAAGATCACGGAGTCGTAAGCAATATGGGGTAAATAGGCCGTTTCTGGCATTTCAAAAATTTTCCTTAAAAATAGTTAGCACTTCTGATAATTACCAATTACTATTGTCACAAACTGAGACAATAAGATGAAAACTATCCTTTTCCTGTCGGCACTCCTGCTGTGCCTCGTTGACAACACCGGCCTGTTTGCGCAGGGCAACAATGGATTTCCGGTGCAAGCGAAAGTAGAAACCGGTATTATTGAGGGTCTGTATGACACCAAAACCGGCCTGCAATACTATCTGGGCGTTCCTTTCGCCAAGCCGCCGGTTGGGGACCTGCGGTGGAAGGCACCGCAAGCGCTCAACAACTGGACCGGCGTAAAACAAACGAAAGCATTCGGCCCGCGCGCTATCCAGGCCCCCGTCTTCGGCGACATGGGTTTCCGCTCGAACGGTATCAGTGAAGATTGCTTGTACCTAAACGTATGGAGCCCTGCCAAACGTAACACCACCGGGCTGCCGGTTTTGGTCTATTTCTATGGTGGCGGATTTGTTGCCGGCGATGGCTCAGAACCTCGTTACGACGGTGCTGCCATGGCCCGGAAGGGAATTGTGGTGGTCACGGTTAACTACCGATTGGGATTATTCGGCTTCTTTTCTCACCCCGAGTTGAGTAAAGAAGCCCCCTACAAGGCATCGGGCAACTATGGCTTGCTCGACCAAGCATTTGCGTTGAAATGGGTGAACAAAAACATTGCAGCATTTGGTGGCGATCCCAAAAAAGTGACCATTGCGGGAGAGTCGGCCGGATCGGTTTCCGTGAGTGCGCAAATGGCCTCTCCGTTATCGAGGAACCTGATAGCCGGTGCAATCGGTGAGAGCGGCTCGGGAATTGGCGCATTATCGGCAGTGCCATTGGCCGAAGCCGAAAAAGTAGGTGCCGACTTTGCCAAAAATGCCGGTTACACATCACTCGCCCAGCTCAGGGCCGCCAGCACCCGCGAGTTGTACGAGGCATACACGGAATCCAAACGTTTCGGCTTTCCTTCGGTGATAGATGGGTACTTTCTTCCAAAGACTATGCTGCAAATTTTCAATGCCAAAGAGCAAGCGCAGGTTCCATTGCTGCTGGGGTGGAATTCGGCTGAGATTCCGGGAACGGCATTTACGCAAGGCCCTATCAACGAAGAGAATTTAGTCAAAAAGGTAAAAGAGGCTTATCCGAATGATTGGGAAGAGGCCTTGAAAGTATACCCGCACGGCAATGCAAAAGAAGTGGAATGGGCGGCTACCAACCTGGCCTCCGATCGGTTCATAGCTTACAGCACCTGGAAGTGGTTTGATGCGCATCGCAAAAACAGCAATCAGGCTGTGTATCGTTACCTTTACAGCAAACTGCGCCCACCTTTGGTTGACCAAAACCTTACACCAGGCCTTGCCGGCGGGGTACAGCAGGCCAGCAATAAAATGCCGGCACCCATTGGCGCTCCGCACGCCTGCGAGATTGAATATTGCATGGGCAACCTGGATCTGGTGAAAGACTACGCCTGGACGCCGGATGATTACAAAGTATCGGAAACGATGCTGAATTACTTTGCCAACTTCATTATCAAGGGAAATCCCAATGGCGATAAGCTTCCCGAATGGCAGGCAGCACAACCAAACGACGCAACGCCACCGGTGATGATTCTGGACACAGAATCGAAAGCGGTGAAATACGATGATACCCGGTATCTGTTTTTGGATCGCAAGAGCGGAAACAAGTAACTATAAGGTTGACATACAGATTGTTACCAAATAGTAAGTTTGGTAACAATCTGGCTAACAGGATTGTATCGTAAGATGGAAAAATTTACCTTTAACGGTAACGTTCCCAGTCAATCCGTCACTTATGAGAAAGTACTACTCAACAGCAATTGCTGCTTCTTTATTACTTCTTGCCGTTTCGCACCAGCTCATAGCCCAAACCCCCATTCCGCAGGGCTCGGCAGTTAAGGAAAACTTCAATACCACCGCATCGGGCCTGACATTGCCGGCCAACTGGAAGGTATCTCCTGCCGGCCAGGGCGCCTCGGCCACCTGGGCAACGGGCCTGGCCAGCCTCACGCAGGCCGCAAACAGCGGATCTCCCGCGTCCGGCGGCAGCTATAACTGGGGCACGAGTGCCGGAACCGACAGGGCGGTCGGGTTTATGGCGTCGGCGGGCTACGCTTCTCCGAACGCCGTGATGGGTTATTTTCGGAATACCTCAGGCGCAACCATCACTTCTCTGACCATATCGTTTAGCATTGAGCGTTACCGGGTCAATACTGCCGGTTTTAGTCTTGAATTTTCTACATCCGCCGACGGAGCCATTTGGGTAAACAGGAGCGCCGGCAACATTTCACCAGGACTTTTTGCATCAGGAGCTTCCGGCTATACATTTGCCACACCCGCCACGATCACGAAAACAATCACTTTATCCGGCCTCAGCATTGCGAGTAATAGCGACATTTATTTCCGCTGGGTGTTTACAGACGCCCTGGCGGCGAATGCCCAGGGGTTGGGCCTTGACGACGTTTCCATATTTGCCGGAACACCGGCACCGGCCGTTTCCTCCACATTGCAATACACGCTAAAAACGGACAATCCACCACTTGACCAGGCTAATTCCGGGGATAAGCTTGCTTATAAAACCGTGATCAAAAACGCCGGCACCGGTGATGCGGCGAACGTCGTGCTAACCGAACCGGCACCAACCAATACGACTTTTGCCGGTGGGTCGATCAAAACATCGGCGATGGCCAGGGATGAAACATTTACCACAGCCTTCAACACCCCGCTGTCGGGAGGAAATGTACTTTCCAACGACTACGGAATCCCTTCTCCGGCCGTCACTTCTTTTGGGCCTACCGCCAATGCTGCTGCCACTGCGGCGGGCGGCTCCGGCAACTCCGATAATGGCGGGATAGTCGCGCTGAATGCGAACGGGACCTTCACTTATACACCTCCGGCGGGGTTTTCAGGTAAAGATCAGTTCAGCTACATTGCGGGTAATGGCAACCCGCCTGATAACGACGCGAAAGTCACTATTTCTGTGGGCGGAGCGCCGGTGGCAACGGCGGACTCTTACGCGGTAGTCGGTAATGTTTCCATTACGCCCAATAGCGCTGCCGGCGTACTGGCCAACGACACAGGTGGTGGCCTGCTCGTCACGGCCGTCAATGGCTCGGCCGCCCATGTAGGTGCCGCGGTGGTAACCGAAAAAGGCGGCAATCTGACGGTAAACGCGAACGGAAGTTTTAGCTATAACCCGCCTCCGGGCTTTACAGGCGCCGACAGTTTTACCTACACGATCGACAACGGCTTCTCGGTCCCGGCTACGGCCACTGCCACGCTCAATGTAGCCGGTGTCGTCTGGTTTGTCAATAGCAATGCGGCTTCCAACGGCGACGGAAGGCTTAGCGCGCCATTCAAGCTCATTACCAATGTGACCGGAACTGCGGCCGGACAAACGATCTTTATTTACGAAAGCGCCACAGCCTATTCGGGAAGCATTAATCTGCTGGCAAACCAAAAGCTCGTGGGCCAGGATGCATCGCAAAGCCTGGCAACGATTTCCGGACTTACGCCCAATGCGGCATACAGTACACAATTCCCGGCCATGAACAGCGGAAACGGTACCGCCGTTCTGTTGACGGCCTCTAATTCAAACATTATCACACTCAGCAGCGGCAACACCGTCAGGGGACTTACCATCGGCAATTCCGGTACCGGCAAAAAAATCACCGGAAATAATTTCGGCACATTGACCCTTGGAAATGCGGCCACACCCGATGTGACCCTGAATGGAACCGGGCAGGCACTGGATCTGCAAACTGGTACGCTTTCCGGCGGATTGGGCGGCCTTTCAACTACCAGCAGCGCCTCACAAGGCGTGTTCATCAACTCAGTGGCGGGCACTTACAACTTTGGACCAACCTCCATAACGGGAAGTAATACCCAGGGGATTCTGATCTCAGGCTCATCGGCAATTGTTCCTACCTTCGGCGCCACCACGGTCAACGCGGGAACGGACGGGGTATCCATTCAGAATAATACCGGCAATGTAACTTTCAGCGCTCT
>CAMLNK010000226.1 GCA_946481035.1 uncultured Dyadobacter sp.
AATGAAGTGTTTGGAACGCTGGGGCGCAAAGTAAATGTTTCTTCGGGAATTAAAAACCGGCCCTTGTTCAACCCGTTTATTCTCTGACCGTTTAAGGCATAAATATCTGGTGTGCGGGAACATCCTGCCGGATAAAAAGGTTGTACAAAATGAGTGTCCCGCAGTTTAAGACATTGACGCTCATTTTCATTTACGGCTAATGCGTATTACTTTTGCGGGAAATTACCACGAACTATCTTTTAAGTATAAATACAGTTATGCTCTCTATTAATGACTTGCGTGCCTCCATTGAAGGTAAGGAAATATTAAAAGGCATCAATCTGGAAGTAAAGCCGGGTGAAGTGCATGCGATTATGGGGCCCAATGGTTCCGGTAAAAGTACTTTGGCTTCGGTGTTGGCAGGAAGGGAAGAGTACGAGGTGACTGGCGGAAATGTAGTTTTTGAAGGTAAGGAAATCCTCGAACTGGCTCCCGAAGAAAGAGCTGCGGAAGGTATTTTTCTTGCATTCCAATATCCGGTAGAAATTCCGGGCGTTACCACCATCAACTTTTTGAAAACGGCTGTTAACGAAATCCGTAAATATAAAGGCGAAAGCCCGCTGGACGCTGCACAGTTTTTGAAAATGGTGCGCGAGAAGGCCAAACTGGTGAGCATGAACGACTCCCTGCTCAAACGCGCATTGAATGAAGGCTTCTCGGGCGGTGAGAAAAAACGCAATGAGATCTTCCAGATGGCGGTTCTCGAACCGAAACTGGCGATTCTGGACGAAACAGACTCAGGTCTGGATATCGACGCGCTCCGTATCGTGGCCGAAGGTGTTAACTCTCTGCGTTCGCCGGAACGTGCTACCATCGTTGTGACGCACTATCAGCGTCTTTTGGACTACATCGTGCCTGATTACGTACACGTTTTGTACAAAGGAAGAATCGTGAAATCCGGACCGAAGGAGCTTGCCCTTGAACTGGAAGAAAAAGGTTACGATTGGATCAAAGCGGAAGTTGAAGCGGTAGGTTAAGTAAAAGGCGCATCGTCTATCCCAAACTTAACCCCATACAGCACCATACCCCATTATCGATGAGTACCGAGACCATAGATTTAAAAACCAGACTGATCACTGATTTTCATGCCCGTGAGGCAGTGATGAACGGTGAGGCGTCGTCTGAATTCCACCAGAAAAAGCGTGCAGGCCTGGCCCGTTTTGAGCAGTTGGGCTTTCCGAGCATCAAGCACGAGGAGTGGAAATATAGCAACGTAAGGGACCTGATCAGCGTTTCTTACGATTTCAATGCGGAAAGCTCTATCGGCCTTGCCGAGCTGGAAGACTTGAAAGTGCCCAAGCAGGAGGCTAATATCCTGTATTTTGTCAATGGCCGCTATAATGAAGAGTTATCGGCGATCATTTCTCCAACCGGCCAGATCACGATCAGCTCACTGGCAGATGCTTACAAAAACGATCCCGCCAAAGTGGCATCGTTTTTCAACGAGCTTACCAAAGATGCTAACGATGCATTTACTGCTCTGAACACTGCATTCGCGCAGGACGGCGTGTTTATCCATATCCCGGATAACCAGTCGGTAGAGCACCCGATCATCCTTCGGTTTGTGAGCGATGCGCGTGAGAAAAATGTAGGTAGCCAGCCGCGCAATATTATTTCAGTAGGAAAAAATTCGCATGTGAAACTGGCTGAGGCGTTCCGCACATTGGGCGACCAGCGCTCGTTTACCAACGCGGTGACTGAAATCCAGGTAGCGGAAGAAGCCAACGTACAATATTATAAAGTACAGAACGAGAGCGAGAATGCTTACCACATCGGCACTACGCAGGTGCGCATGCTGGACCGCTCGCACTTTTACGCAGGTACCGTCACGCTGAACGGCAAGTTCACGCGCAACAACCTGAATATCGTCCTGGACGGCGAGCATTGCGACGCGCATATGTACGGATTGTACTTCCCGGACGGCTCCCAGCACGTGGATAACCACACCGTTGCCGACCACCAGAAGCCTAATTCGGAAAGTAACGAGCTTTATAAAGGCATTTTGCGGGATAAATCGAAAGGTGTTTTCAATGGAAAGATCTTCGTTCGTCCCGACGCACAGAAAACCAATGCATTCCAGTCTTGTAAAAACATCGTGCTGTCACCGGACGCAACGATGAACACCAAGCCGCAGCTGGAAATCTTTGCCGACGACGTGAAATGCTCGCACGGTACCACCACCGGGCAAATCGACGAAGAGGCACTTTTCTACATGCGCTCACGCGGAATTTCCCAGTCGGAAGCGATGTCGCTTTTGATGTTCGCATTCTGCGCCGACGTGGTTCAGCAGATCAAGATCGATTCGGTTCGTGAATACCTCGAAAACGTGATCACCCAGAAGCTGGCTTCGAAATAGCTTTTACAGGTTTAAGTGCCTGAGTTAATACATTTCCTGGTACCCAACCGCCATTTTTGGGGTTGGGTATTTTTCTTAAATGACGAATCACAATGAGCCACAATCTCAATATCGCATCGATCCGCAACGACTTCCCGATTTTGAACGAAGTCGTCAATGGCAAACAACTCGTCTATTTCGATAATGCGGCTACGACCCAGAAACCGCGCCTGGTACTGGACGCGCTCTCGGGTTACTATGAGCATTACAATGCCAATATTCACCGCGGCATTCACCATCTGGCCGAAAAAGCTACTTCTGCATTCGAGCAGTCCCGGAAGCGCTTGCAGGCGTTTTTGAATGCGGAACATTCGGAGGAAATCATTTTTACCTACGGAACTACCGACGGTATCAACCTGGTGGCATCCGCTTACGGCCGCAAGTTTTTGAAAGAAGGGGATGAGGTGATTATCTCAACCATGGAGCACCACTCGAACATCGTGCCCTGGCAAATGCTTTGCGAAGAGAAGGGCTGTATTCTGAAAGTGATCCCGATCAACGACGAAGGCGAGCTTTTGATGGACGAATACGAGAAGCTGCTTACCGAAAGAACCAAATTCGTTTCGGTAGTGCACGTTTCGAATGCATTGGGAACCATTAACCCGATTAAGGAAATCATCGCCAAAGCCCACGCGGTAGGCGCGAAAGTGCTCATCGACGGCGCGCAAGCCAGCTCCCACATTGAAATCGATGTGCAAGACCTGGATTGCGACTTCTATTCACTTTCCCTGCACAAAATATACGGCCCTACCGGCATGGGTATCCTCTACGGCAAGCGCGATCTATTGAATGCAATGCCTCCTTACCGTGGTGGCGGGGAGATGATCAAAGAAGTGACTTTCGCCAAAACGACTTACAACGAGCTGCCTTACAAGTTCGAAGCCGGTACGCCGAATATTGCCGATGTGGTAGCCGCCAAGTTTGCATTGGATTATGTAGATGCGTTGGGTAAACCTAACATCGCTGCCTATGAAAATGAACTACTGACCTACGCTACCGAGGCTGTAAAAGAGATTGAAGGACTGCGCATTATCGGTCAGGCCAAAGAGAAAGTAAGCGTGCTGTCGTTCGTGATCGACGGCATTCACCACCAGGATATCGGCGTGTTGCTCGATCAGCAAGGTATCGCCGTTCGCACGGGTCACCACTGTACACAACCCTTGATGAACCGCTTCGGCATTACCGGAACCTCACGCGCTTCGTTTGCTGTTTATAATACGACTGAGGAGATTGACAAGCTCATTCAGGGGCTGCATAAGGTGAAGCGGATGTTGGGATAATTTTTTAAATTACTGGCATTAATTACTTTAAAACTATGTACACATTATGGATAAGACAGTAAATGAGGCCAGAAGATATGTAAACAATGCGAAGGAGCTGTTGCGGGAAAAAGCGGGGAAAGAAGACGGCGTTTATCAGGATCGAAAATACGTCAGACTGGCCGGACACGCAGCCTATTTAGGTGTGTTGGTAGCTTTGGATGGGCTGTTTGATGTAAAGAAAGGAACGCGAAAAAGCGTGGAATGGTATCAGGAGCAGCTTCGTAAGACTGACAGGAAATTGCTTGATTCGTTCAATGCTGCATATGATACCCTGCATCTCGCAATGGGTTATGACGGTAACATTTCCGCGGATGTTTCAGCTGCGGGAATAACCACGGCCGAAAATATTATCAACTGGGTTGAAACCCGCACGGCAGCTGCTTAAAAATAGAATTACACAATGACCATAAACGAAACACAGGACGAACTAATTTCGGATTTTGAATTGTTTGATGACTGGGAGAGCAAATACGAGTTCATTATCGATCTTGGAAAGCAGTTCCCGCCGTTGGAAGAGCAGTACAAAACAGAGGATAATATTATCAAAGGATGCCAGTCGAGGGTGTGGCTGAATGCTTACATGGATGGCGGGCTTTTGAAATTTGAGGCAGATAGCGACGCGATTATCGTGCGCGGGCTGGTGAGCATGCTGGTGAAGGTACTTTCGGGGCATACACCCGAAGAGATTGCCAAAGCCGATGTGTATTTTATGGAAAAAGTGGGGCTGCACCAGCATTTGGCACAAACCCGGTCGAACGGACTGGCGGCGATGCTCAAACAAATGAAGGCGTACGGCTTTGCTTTCCAGGCCAAATCAGTGAATGCATAACAACTTATTATAGACCTTGCGATGTCAGAGGAAGATTTGAAAGAAGAAGTGATCCGCGCCATTAAAACGGTTTACGACCCGGAAATCCCGGTCGACGTGTATGAGCTGGGATTGATATATGATCTGAAAGTGTTTCCGATCAATAATGTATTTGTGTCGATGACGCTGACCTCGCCTTCGTGCCCCTCGGCAGGAACGCTGCCCGGCGAAGTGGAGCAGAAGATCCGTGAAGTGGAAGGGGTGAACGATGTTAGCGTGGAGCTGACCTTCGATCCGCCGTATTCGACCGAGATGATGTCGGAAGAAGCGAAACTTGAACTGGGGTTCATGTAGGACCTCGGCTGTCGGCTTTATTTAAAGATGCCTGCGGCCGAAGCAATATAAAAAGCCGATTGCCGAAGGCCGACAGCCGAAGTAACACTAAAATCTGACAGCCGAAGTAACACCAAAAGCCGACGGCCGATTGCCGAAGTACAAAATAGTAACAACAACTTTTAAACATTAATATATATGTATCCACCACAATTAGTGGCTCCAATGAAAGCCGAACTGACTAACGCCGGTTTTCAGGATCTGACAACCGCTGAGGAAGTCGATAACTTCATGCAAAATACCAAAGGAACTGCTTTGGTAGTGATCAATTCGGTATGTGGCTGTGCGGCGGGTGCTGCACGTCCGGGTGTGCGCGCGGCGCTGGCTGGCAGCGATGTGAAGCCCGACCACCTGGCAACGGTATTTGCAGGAGCGGACCTTGAAGCTACCGCTAAAATGCGTGAGTACACTTTGCCTTATCCGCCATCTTCGCCGGCCGTAGCGCTGTTCAAAGACGGTGAGCTGATCCATTTCGTTGAGCGTCACCACATCGAAGGCCGCTCGGCACAGATGATCGCTGAACACCTGAAAATGGCATTTGAAGAATTCTGCACAGAAGAGGCATAATTCGAAATTTGTTTAACGACCCGGCGGCTACTTTCGATTACATTTGAAAGTAGCCGTCTGTTTTCAATACCTGCCCATATGAGAGGACACCGTTTCACGAAATACATTCCGCCCGAGCAAGGGCCCAACAGT
This sequence comes from uncultured Dyadobacter sp., assembly GCA_946481035.1. The sequence continues at coordinate 5,657 of CAMLNK010000226.1, forward strand.
AAGTTCGACCAGCTTTTTGATATATTTCAACAGCTGTTGCTGATGACTTCGGGCGACGTTTCCGAGGCTATGTCGTGGCTGAGCCAGCTCGACCGCCAGTATAACCTGACCAACGACTCGTATGGCATCGGCGATTTCTTCGAAGACCTCAAAAAGAAAGGTTATGTGACCGAAGAGAAGCAGGAAGGTGAAAGCAGGCTCATTATGACGCCCAAAGCCGAAAAAAGCATTCGCAAGAGCGCGCTGGACGAGATTTTTGGGAAACTGAAAAGGTCCAAATCGGGTGGTAACCATCATACGCCTCACCTGGGCGCGGGCGACGAGCTCACGAGCGATATCCGCGATTTTCAGTTCGGCGATACGCTCGACCAGATTTCGATGACTGAATCCATCAAAAACGCCCAGGTCAATCACGGGATCGGAGATTTTATGCTGATGGAAAACGACCTGGAAGTGGTGGAGCGCGAGCAGAAAACTACCACCGCCACCGTGGTGATGATCGATATCAGCCATTCGATGATTCTGTACGGCGAAGACCGCATTACGCCTGCCAAAAAAGTGGCGCTGGCATTAGCAGAGCTGATCAGGACTAAATATCCCAAAGATTCACTGGACATTATCGTCTTTGGAAATGACGCCTGGCAAATACAGCTCAAAGACTTGCCGTATTTGGAAGTAGGCCCTTACCATACCAATACCGTGGCAGGTTTGGAGCTGGCTATGGACATTCTGCGCCGCAAAAAAACGCGTAACAAGCAGATTTTCATGATCACCGACGGCAAGCCGACGTGTCTCAAAGAAGGTATCCGCTATTACAAAAACAGCTTCGGCCTCGACCGCAAGATTATCAACAAAACACTCACATTAGCCGCGCAATGCCGCAGGCTCGACATTCCGGTAACGACCTTCATGATCGCGACCGATCCTTACCTGAAACAATTCGTGCAGAATTTCACGCAGGTCAACAACGGACGTGCGTATTACAGCAACTTGCAGGGGCTAGGGGGCTTTGTACTCGAAGATTTTCAGCGGAACAGG
>CAMLNK010000227.1 GCA_946481035.1 uncultured Dyadobacter sp.
CGAATTCAACCGGTTGGCAACCATCGTCATCACCGGGCTCTGGCATGGGCCGAGCTGGTCGTTTGTGATCTGGGGATAGCTGCAATGGGCGTATATCAATTTTGAAATGCGCACGAAAAATCTCTGGCAGAAATTTTACCCGAAGATTGGACTTACCCCTGGCTCCCAGGCACATTTCGTCTGTCGTGTGGCGGTAAGGCTCCTCACCGGCACGCTCATTATGGGATGGTTTCGCGCGGCGGAGTTAGGTAGTGGCGTCAGGCTGTACAGCAGCATGTTCGGGTTTGGTTCCGGCGTAGGGTCTTTGCTTACATCCAGCTTCCTGCTGACGATCGCATTGTTCCTCGTCATGGATTTCTTTAATTATAAAATGGGTGAAAAAGAGGATATTGCTTCTTATATGCTGCAAAAAAGTGCATTGTACCGCACATTGTCGATGGTACTGCTTGTCCAGCTGGTGCTGATATTCGGCAGGCCTTCGGTAGCCAATTTTTATTACATTCAGTTCTGACCCATCGTTAGCCAATGCAAGCATCATGATCATTAAAATTACCAAATGGCTGCTGCTGCTTATTGTCTTCAAAATGATGGTGGCGCTGGTCGTCGCTCAATTTTACACCGATCCCCGCCGCGACATTGCAGCAAGGAAAAAACTTTGCGATGCATTCAATCCCAATGTCGTCTTCATCGGTACCAGCCGTACGCTCTACGGGATTGATCCAGCGCTTTTTGATTCCTTGAACCAACAAAAAACACGCAGCTACAATTTCGGGATATTCAGCCTTTCGCCTTACAGCTCCATTCAGCTTGCCGATGATATTCTCTCTGAAAATCCAGCTATCAAAACCATTTTCATCGAGCTGAGCGCATTGGATTACAGCACCGTGGCACTATCGCCGCAACAAGTCATTCCCGACGCCGTTTTCCGGGCCAATGTAATGGCGGATTGTCCCGATATCGATTTGAGCGACAAAGCCGGCAGCTTCCTCGATGGCCTCAATACGACGTTGTTTCAAATGGTATCCATCGCCCCGCAGATCCTTTCGGTGAAAAAAGCATTTAGCCCAGAAAACGATCCTATTGAAGGTAATGCGCATTTGCGGGCAAACGGCCATCAATCTGTAACGTCGGCACTTTTAGGGACAAACGAACGGATCGCGGCGAACAAAAATGCGACGGAGGAAATGCTGGTTACGCATCCGCGAACGGTTCGAAATGATTACTACGTCACCCAAATCACCCGACTGGTCGGGCACGCGAAGCAGCTTGGGAAGAAGGTAGTTTTCTACTATCCCAATAGCATTACCCGGGGTGAATACCGGATACTATCACAGGTCGCCCCTTTTCTACCGGTTGAAAATCTAATCGGGTTACCGGAAAAGTCATTGCTGGAAACACTTTTCGAGCCTAAAAATTTGTTCGACGCGCATCATTTGAACCGGAAAGGGGCATCGGTTTACACGCGGTTCTTATGCGGGGAAACAATGCCGTAAAATATCCGCAAACTTCCCGGCGGATTTACATAAATTGCCTTCCCAACGAACTAGCCCCCGTATGACACATACGACCTCCAACCCGAAGATCCACGAAGGCCGCAACTTGAAGCGGTTCCGCGAAATGCTGGCGATCAAACAAGACGTGCTCGCGTTTCAGCTTGGTGAAGATTGGAACCAGCAAAAGGTATCCTTATTGGAACAAAAAGAGAAGATCGATTCCGATATTTTGGAACAAGTGGCGGCGATACTTAAAATCCCGGCTGATGCAATTCGGAATTTTGATGAGGCAGAAGCGGTGAATATCATTGCAAATACATTCAACATCGATAAAGACGCTTACATTGGAAACACCAATGGGACCTTCAATATCAATCCCATTGAGAAAATTCTTCAACTTCACGACGACAAAATTGCGCTTTACGAGCGCATGTTGAAGGAGAAAGATGAGATGATGGCGCGGTTGGAGCGGTTGATTACGAGGTAGGCAGTTGATACGGAGAGGTGGAAGGCTATTTCAGAAACTCTTTTGGAACAGGGTTTCTTTTCAAAAAAGCCTTCATTTCCTCTGCCTTGCGGTCAAAAGTGGATTGGCCCGTATTATTAAATCCAACATAAACACATTGCGATATCGCCTTAGCATCAGGTGGCATCGCGCTAAGAGCTAATTCGTGCGCACTATCCGATTGTGTAGGGTTACCAGCTCTGGATATCCTGGTAAGATGTAACCCTTTCCAATTTTTCTCTTTTAATATCTTTAAATTTTGACCAGGCATATTTTCTCCTTTATCATTGGATCAATTCACAAATGATCTTTCAAATTTAACAAAAACGCATCGTAATTGGTGCCTTGCTCAAAACGCGTCCATTCGCCGTCCCAGTTCGGCCAATCGCCACGTATCATCCCACCCACCTTATTTGCTTTAAAACCGTATATATTACAAAATGCCGATAGCTCATTGTAATATGTATTAATGCCATTTGATATTTCCGGGTCCTCAAAGCCAGCTCACCAGGTAAAACTCACCCTGTTGCGGCGATGTTCGCTCTCGGGTTCTGTTTAAGGAATTCCAGCGCTTTCTGCCCAACGGTCGCTAAAATACGATCGGTATCACCATTCCTAATTGTGATTTTATCATTAATATCTTTTTTCCAGGCATCCCAAACGCCAAAGCCTATATTATAGAATCTGGTTTCTGCGTCCATTAAAGTGATGCGCATCCGCAGCTCGATAACACCTTGCCCGCCTATGCTACAAAAACTAAACTCCTGATCTCCTGTTTGATATGTTGGATATGCTTTAATTTCCATAATAGTGTGCGGTGCCAATGTGGCACAAATCTATACAAAGTCAGATCGATAGCGACTGGAAACACCTCCTCCTCTCACAAATTCTGCCGCTTCAACTCTGCCACCGCGTGATCCGCTGCCCGTGCCGTCATGGCCATGTAGGTAATGGACGGGTTCACGCAGGAGGAAGATACCATGGCCGCTCCGTCGGTAACGAATACGTTTTTGCATTCGTGCACCTGGTTGAATTTGTTCAGCACGGAGGTTTTCGGGTCTTTACCCATGCGCGCGGTGCCCATGTCGTGGATGCCCAGGCCCGGGTGCGTGTCCTGCCTATTAAACCCGGTAACGTTTTTGAAACCGGCGACTTCCAGCATTTCCACGGCCGAGGCCATCATATCTTTGCGCATTGCCAGTTCATTTTCGCCGAAAGCGGCGTCGAAAACGATCATGGGAATGCCCCATTGGTCTTTCTTGTTTTTATCCAGAAACATCCGGTTCGACGGGTCGGGCAGGATTTCGCCAAAGCCCCCGAATCCCATCGTCCAGCTGCCGGGGTGCGACATATCCTCTTTGAAACTGGCGCCAAAGCCATTCATCGTGATGCCACGCTTCCAATCCGATTTGCTTGCGCCTCCCTGATACCCGTACCCACGCAGGAAGTCCTTTTTGTCGGCTCCCCAGTTTCTGAAACGCGGTATGTAAAGCGCATTAGGCCTTTGCCCGAAAATATAATCGTTTTCAAAACCTTCAACCGTCGCATTCGCCCCCACACCCAAATGGTGGTCCATAATGTTCCTGCCGACCTGATCGCTGTCATTACCGAGCCCGGTAGGAAAACGGTTGGATTTCGAGTTCAGCAAAAGCGCCGCCGAGTTCATCGAACCTGCATTCAGGAATACGATTTTGGCAAAAAACTCTTCCACCGCCATCGTATTTTGGTTGATCACCCGAACACCTTTCGCCCGTTTCGTTCTTTCATCGTAAATAATCTCACTCGCAATGGTATCGTGAAGTACCGTCAGCTTATTAGTCTTCCTTGCTGCCGGTATCGAGCCTGACAACGAGCTGTAATAACCGCCATACGGACATCCCCGGGCGCATTTGCTGCGATACTGGCACGACGCCCGCCCGAGATCCGTATGCCAGGGCTGCGGTTTTGTGAGGTTCGCAACGCGACCAATCGTAACCGGACGGTTCAGCTTTTTCATCATCGTCTCCCTGAAATACCGCTCGGGAGCGCTCATCGGCATAGCGGGCAGATAATGGCCGTCCGGCAATACCTCCCAGCCTTCCGCCTGGCCGCTGATGCCCACAAATTTTTCGACATGCGTATACCACGGTTCGAGGTCTTCGTAGCGGATAGGCCAGTCTATCGCGATGCCTTCTTTTGCATTGGCTTCAAAATCCTTCCTATTCATCCGGTACGACTGCCGCCCCCAGTGCATCGACTTCCCGCCGGTATGGTATGCCCTGATCCAGTCGAACGGCCGTTTTTCTATGTATGGGTTCTTTTTATCATCCGTAAAAAACGGGCCGGTTTCCTCATTGGCCAGGGTCCCAAAACGGTTGTTTGCCCAATATTCCTCGGCGGAATGGATCGAAACCTTTCCTCTGTGCTCAAACTCCCACGGGCCTTTCATGGCCGTATCGTAGTCTTCGATGTGCTTCACTTCCCGTCCGCGTTCGATCATGAGTACCTGCAAGCCCCTTTCGGTCAATTCTTTTGCCGCCATACCGCCCGTCATCCCTGAACCGACTACGATCGCGTCGAATGTATGTGCTTTATCTGATTTTAAATTTAAGTTCATGGTAAGGTTGGCGACTAGTACGCGAAAGATTTCTGATTGGGTTTCATTTTGATCATTTCCAGCTTTCCCGGAATCGGCACGTATTCAAATGACGATTTTATTCCCTCTTCGGAAGTAAAGTACCCCAGCATCGTGAGTTCTTTCATCAGGCGCCAATAAGGTAACCCTTTTGCCTGTGCCGCCATTTGTTCCCGGTCTTCGTTATCTCCCATTTTGGTCTGCTGCACCTGGTATGCCTTCATTTCCTCGGCGGAATCGGCTTCAACCTGCTTCAACGCTGCTGTTTTCTGCTCCGCGCTCATGTTCATAAACTCCTTCTTTTCCAGCTTATTCAGCCCTTCCACGAAGCTTTTATGTTCCGGGGTTTTATAACAATCCTGCAACATCATCACAATGAAAGCCGGCACGCCCACATCCTTCGCTCCGGGCGTTGTCGTCTTTGGAATGATCATTTCAGCCACTTCCGCGACAATCACTTTTTGGTTTTCAGTGAGAGAGAACTCTGCCAGGAAACTTTCCGACGGCGTGCGGCTTCTCCACCGCTCCATAGCCAGCAAAGTGGGGGCAGAAAACGCCCCTCCGAGCATGGCCGCAACATGTGTAATAGCAGTTCTTCTGTTCATGGGTCGATTTTGGGCTGGATTGGCGGGATGGTTGGATAATTTAAGTGTCAGAAAGACGAGTTAAAAAGCATTGTGTCCGTTGCGTTTACTGTAACTTCGCTCAAAGCAAGTCGCTTGAAAGGTCCGCGCGCAGGATCCGCCGGCCGAATGTCCGCGTGAGAACAATGGGCGCGCGCCCGGGTCGAACTTAACATCCTGCCAATGAGCCGGATGCTTTTTTCTTAACTAATTCATCATATATATGTTTCTTTTAATAGTCCGTTGAGGCTATAATTGCACACTGAACATTTTCGCAGAAAATACCATGTTTAAATTACAAAATGTCGCATCTGCCTTGCTTTTAATCGGGTTGTGTTGGAGTGTCTTCGCGAAATACAAAAGGCTGGAAACACCGAAGCATGACACTGAATTGGACAGTCTTGAGATGATGCTCTCTCCCATTAAAAACATTTTACCCGCAGGTTCGACAATTGGATTTAATAAAAATACACCAGACGGCAGAAAGGGAGTACTTTATTTTAAATCGGCGCTCGTACTGGCTCCCGTAATAGTTACGCTTGATAAAAGCGATACAATCCTGATAGTAGCAGACAATCACCTTCCGTCGCAATTGGTAAATAATTACGACTGCATTGCAGAGGGTAAAGCCAAAAATCTAAACTATAAATTGGTTCATCGCAGATACTGATATGCTATCGTTATTTTTCCTAATCGCTATTTTAATTATATTCTTCGGAACCAGCGTATCTCTGAATCAATCCGGTGGCACATTGGGAGCTGTCAGGTATCCGATTTCAGTTGGAATAACCCTAAGTATAGCAGCATGCCTTTATTATTTAAGCCTGGTAACATCCATCTCTATCGAACCAATCCTCGCTTGTTTCAGTGCTTGTTTTGGGATTTTCATCTTAATAAAATTACTGCAAAAGAAGGGCAACGGCGTCGGTATACCCAAGCCGTTTAGCGCCAACAGCTTGTTAGTTCTGGCAGTCGGCATGTTGATCCTCACCTTACGATTCAACAAGCACCTGCATAGATGGGGCGACTGGGACGCCTATGCAATTTGGATCCATCATGCCAAATTCCTTTTTTACCCGGAACATTGGACGGCCATGTTCACGCAAAAATTGGCACCCACCCACCCCGATTATCCACTGATGCTTCCATCCATAATTGCCCTTTCCTGGCGCAGCATTAATTTCATTACCCCCATTGTACCGGTGGCAATATCATATTTAATTTTCTTTTCAATTTCAACGACTGTATTTCTTTCGTTGAATCGTTACGGCCGGCATTTTTCTGCAATATTTTCATTATTTATATTTGCAATTGATTCCAAGTACCTGAATATTGCTGCTTCTCAATATGCGGATACGATGCTGGCTTTTTTCATACTGCTGGCCTTCGTTATGCACAGGGAGGTTCAAGATAAGAGCATTCCATTTCTT
>CAMLNK010000228.1 GCA_946481035.1 uncultured Dyadobacter sp.
GCCTTTCGCAGTTGACGAGCCATCATAAGTCATCGTCAGATGTACCCATTTCTCGCGCGGTACCGGTTGGCGGCTGTGGCGCGTGATCGCATTGGAAGGAGCGGTATGGGCCATACTGATTTCCAGGATGTTGTTTTTCATTAAAAGGTGATAGCCCTTGAAATTGTACAAACGCTCTGCATTGCTTTTGTGAAAAATAACACCTTCCTTAAAGTCTCTGGGAAACCAGGCCCATATGCCGATCGAGAAGGGTTCCGATTTGCGAAAAACTCCTACATCTTTGAGGTCCGCGTAGCTGTCTCCATACAATACCAGTACTTGCCCGCGCGTGCTTTTTTCGAATACAGGCTTATCCTTGTCTCCCGCATCGCGCTTCATCGAGCCTTTCTGCTGTTTGTTGATACGGTTGGAAAGAGAATCTTCAAAATCATAAAGTCCCTGCAAACCCGCCTTGGGAATAGTTTCTGTCGCCAAGTGCTGATAATCACCCGACGCAAGCCATTGCTGGAAACCGGCGGCGGTATTTGTGCCCGACAGCTTTGCCTCCTTCTCCGAAATAGCCGAACGCATAAACTGCATGAGTTTTTCCTGCTTTTCATTTGGGAGCATCAGGGTCGGAGTCGGCAGGTCGTCGTTGTAAGAAATTTGCCCTGCTTCCCGCACATTGTTGAAAAAGCTGAACAATTCGTAATAGTTTTTATGGGAAACCGGATCGTACTTATGGTCATGGCAGCGCGCGCAACCGAGCGAGATCGCCATGAATGCATCCCCGAACGTATTGGTGCGGTCCATCACATATTCTGTCTGGAATTCCTCCTCCACAATGCCCCCTTCCGTATTCTGCTGGTGAAGCCGGTTAAATGCGGTGGCAATGAGCATATCCCTGGTAGGGGCGCTGTTTCCCGGCCCTTTCATCAGATCGCCTGCAAGCTGTTGGTGGATAAAGTCATTGTAACGCATATTCTGATTGAAGGAGCGGATCACCCAATCGCGGTAGGGCGACATGTCGCGCTGGCGGTCGGTCGAGTACCCGTGCGAATCGGCAAACCGGGCCGCATCCAGCCAGTCGGCAGCCATTCGTTCACCGTAGTGAACGGAGCTCAACAGCCTGTCCACCTGCTTTTCATATGCATTGGAGGATTTGTCCGCCACAAAAGCATCCAGCTGCTCAATGGTTGGCGGGAGGCCCGTAATATCCAGCGAAAGCCTCCGGAGCAGCATTTCTTTGTCCGCCTCGGGCGCGGGCCGGAGCCCCTCCCTTTCAAGCCCGGCGAATATGAAGTTGTCAATGGGATTAGCCGCTTCATCGCCGGATTTCATAACAGGAACCGGCCATTTCTGGGGTTTCACGAAGGCCCAATGCGGCTTGTATTCAGCTCCGTCCTTGATCCACTTCATCAATACGGCTTTTTCGCGTGCGTCAAGCGTAAGGTGCGATTGAGGTGTAGGCATTCTGAAATCGGGGTCCGCGGAAAGAATACGGTGTACAACCTCGCTTCTGGCCCAGTCGCCCGGCTTAATGGCAACTTTCCCCGGACTTTCGGGAAGCTGCCCGAAAGCATTCTTCGGCATATCCAGCCGGAGACCGGCTTTCTGTTTGGCCTTATCGGGGCCGTGGCATGCAAAGCATTTATCCGAAAGTACCGGCTTCACATGCCGGTTATAGTCGAGCTGGGCGGGCAGTTTCGCCATCTCGGCAGTCACTTCGGCAGGCACTTTAATATCTTTACCACCGGGGCCCTGCGAAAACCACACCGGTATGCCTGCCAGTAAAAACGTCAAATATTTGATCATTACTTGCTGTTGTTTAATGGTATTTTATTGGTATCCGGCCTGGCGAGCTGTTGGGTACCCGTTTCTACTTTAATGTCGGGTCTTGTTTTCCGAAGCCGGCTGATACCCTCCGGGGTTGTCTTCGTTTGCCATAAATACAGTACTTTCAGGTTAGGAGAGGCAGCCAGTTTTGTTAGTCCCTCATCGGTGACCGAAGTCCCGTAAAGGTTAAGGTGTTCCAGGTTGGGGAGCTCGGCAAGGAGGGCAAGAGAACTGTCGGTGATTTGTGTATTTTCAAGATTTAGCCTCGTAAGGTTCTTGAATTGAGAGAGGTGCTTCACGTCTTTATCTTTCACTGGCTGCCCGGTCAGGCGGAGTCTTACCACCTGGTTCTGAATGCCTTGCAGGGCCTGTACGGTTTCCGCGTTGAAATCCCTGGTATTCACGAAATTAGCAGACAAATACTCCGAGCCTGCCGACATTTTGGTGAGCGAAACGTGCTGCGCTTTCAGTTTTTGTAAAATCTGCTGGTCCGGGGCATTCACGGGCTTACTCAACAATGTGGTTTCCAATTCAGGCTCTGCGGGTACCGCTGCGGTCACTTCGGCGGAGTCCACTGTCGGCGACAACTGCGGAAGCACTGCAACCGGCGGCTCACCTCCGCCTTGCGGAATCTCTTCGATCTCTTCTTTAAATGAGGCCCCCCGCCGGATCCAGTTCTGAATGACAGCGAGCTCCTGGCGTGTAAGTTGCAATTTACCTTTGGGAGGCATATGCCGGTCGTCGCCTTCCGGCAGCAGCAAGTAGGAAAACAACTTGCTCTTACCGGGGTTGCCCGCCACGAGCACGGCGCCATTCTTTCCGCCCTTCCGGATAAACGCTTCCGTATCGAGCCGGAGCCCTCCCTTCTTTTTGGTAGCCGAATGGCAATTGTAGCATTTGGCTTTAAGCACAGGTACAACCTGATCTCTGTACATAAATGTCCGGCGGATCAGCTTCTTCCCGGTCGAATCGGAGACTGCCACCGCCTGTTCCTCCAATGTTTGGGCGGATTCTCCGGCCTGCGCAGCCTCTTCGCCGTTTGAAAACAGATACCCCTCTCCATGGGTGAGGTTTCCGCCATAATGCCCGGCAATGGAGAGCACAATCACCGTTATCGTGGCGGGAATCCAGCGGTATTTGGCCATGAAAAAGGTTACTGTTCCCAGCCCGGCGGTAAGCAGTCCCGTCCATTGATGTATTTGAACCATACCCGGGTCATATTCGCCCGATTGCGCCAGGAACCAACCAGCCCCGCATGACAAAAAAGCGAAGAAAGCCCCTGCGCCCCAGGCAAATGAGACCGCCTGCCCAACCTCGGCTTTGGCGATCCTGCCAAAAAGCATTAATGCCGCGGCAAATAACAAAATGCCTATCGGTAAGTGAACCAGAAGGGGATGGAGATGTCCAATGGACCCTGCGTTAAACATATACTGCACCTGCGATGAATAATTATTCTTGAAATGGGTGAATGCCTTTTGGGATTCACCCATTTCGATTGGATGTTTAGATTGTATCAGGCACTACTAGTATCCGGGATTCTGAGTTAGCTTTCGGTTTGTCTGCATTTCATATTCCGGAAGTGGAAACAAGAGGTTTTTTTCCTTGAATACGATATTTGTCCCATACGGATACACATACCCGACCAACGGAACGAAAGAATCCTTCTTCGTATCGTATGCCGTCCTTGTCCGTACCATATCATACCAGGTAATGTTTTCAAAGCATAACTCGTGGTTCCTTTCACGCCACACCGCCTCACGGAACTCTTTCTGGCTTAACCCTGACAGCAATGGCAAACCCGCCCTGGCCCTTACCTTATTGATGTAACTATAACTATTTTCGTCCGGCGCCCCATCGGCTTCATTCTGGGCTTCGGCATACAAAAGCATAATATCAGTCAGTCGGATTAGTGAAAAGCACTTACTCGATGGCCCGTTACTTGCATAGCTTGCGTCATCAAAGTATTTGAAAATATGCTGACCTGTTGCAAATTGAATATCAGCGCCGGTTGTATTGCTTTTGTAATTGGAATAGAAATATTGATTCTTCTGCTTCCGCTTATCTGTATCCTTAAAGGAGTTGTAGAAGCTCATATCCGGAGTAAGGCCTCCTGTACCGCCACTTCCGTTGGTCACTCCTCCGTAAAGTGGCTGGGTATAGCCAAACATCGGGTTACCAATGATCCCTGCCTTATATTGAATCATAAAAATATTCTCTTTCAAGTTGTCGTTAGCAGCGTCCCGAAATTCATCATAATTACTATAAAGCGTGTAGTTACCCGAGTTAATTACCTCCAACGCTTTCTGTTTCGCCAAAACCATTTTGTCCGCTTGCTTCAAAGGATACCCAGCCATGGTCTGATACACCTTAGCCAGCAATGCTTTTACAGCGCCAATGGATACACGTCCGGTCTTATCCGACCCTGGCAGGCCGCTTTGCTCGGCAGCCAGCAGATCTTGCAAAATAACTTGCTCATATACATCCTTCACAGGATTTCTTGGCACGTCGAGCCCAGCGGCACTTGTGGTCGGAGCGGTTAGTATAGGGACATCTCCAAAAATCCTGACCAGGTTAAAATAAAACCAGGCGCGCAAAAATTGAGCTTCCCCGAGCAGCTTTTTTCTTTGTACATCCGTAATAATATTAGGCGACATATTGCCAATATTGGTAATGGCAAGATTCGCTGCATTGATTGCGAAATAGGATGTTCTCCACCAGCTTCGAACATATACATTCGCTGCACTTGGGCTAAGCGTCAGCATCTCATCCTTGCCTACGGATATGTGAACATCCGTGTTTGCCTGCCCGGTGACGCATTCGAGCATCACCATATTCAAGTCATCAAAAGCAGCCCCCAGAACCGAACTATTAAGAGTAGCATTGAAAGCATAGATTCCGTTGACCGAATTTTGGGCCTGAACAAGGCTGGCGTAGAAGTTGTCGGGCGTATAGGCGCTGGGAGGATTTTCTTCCAAAAATTTATTACAGGAAGAGCTCGCCAATAGCGTGGCTGCGATGAGCGATATATTTATCAATTTTTTCATGATTCAAAATATTTTCGGTGCTGGGGGTTATTTCAAAGTTGCACTCACGCCAAGATTCAGAATCCGCGCGCGTGGCTGTGAGTACATGTCTATACCATACGCGAACGCCTGTGGGTATATGGAAGACTCCGGATCATAACCGTACTTCACTTTCGTGAGCAAAAAGAAATTCTGCAACCCGGCGTAGACCCTCAATGTGCGTATGCCGATCCTGCCTGCGATATTTTGAGGAAGCAAATACCCTACCGTCAAATTCCTTCCTCTGATAAAAGACCCGTCGGTTACGTAGCGATCCGTGAGAACAAGATATTGAATAGGATCGGTGTTCAGCCGCACTGCGCCAACGCTTGTATTTTGGTTGGTCGGCGTCCAGGCGTCAAGTACCGAAGTCCACGCGTTTGCATAAGTTTCCCGCTGCTCTTGCAGAATAGTACCCATATTGAAGTATTTATTCCCCTTGCTGAACGCGATATCAAGAGACATATCGAAGTTTCCAAACTTTACTCTATTAATGAGTTCGCCGGTAAACTTTGGATAACTATGGCCGATAATTGTCTGATCCGACGAATTGATAACTCCGTCATTGTTAAGGTCAACTACCTTAGGCTGTCCGGCAGTTCTTCCGTATTTCGCTGCTTCCGCTGCCTCATCCGATCCCCAGGTACCATCCTGTTTGAAGCCCCACAACGTTCCCAATTGTTCTCCAACTCTCAAAATATTAGTCTGGTAGATAAGGGCCGGGCCGGGGAAAATATCTTCGTTATTCACCCCAAGCGCCAATATTTTACTTCTGTTTGCCGCAAAATTCAGCGTCGTGCTCCATGTTAATCTGCCGGTCAGATTGTTGGAAGTGATCCCCAGCTCCGCACCTCTGTTTCTAACCGATCCGATGTTTTTCAGCTGGGTGTCGTAACCCGATGAATTGGGAACCGGGGCATTGAGCAAAAGGTTGTTCGTAACCTTGTCGTAAACATCGGCAACGATATTGAACCGGTTATTAAGTAAATCCAGATCCAACCCTAAGTTGAACTGGTTAGTCTGCTCCCATTTCAAATCCGGGTTAGGAATGACGCCCTGTACGACACCGGTGGCCCGTACGCCTCCGAAAATTGCTGTATTTGTACTTAATGTATTGATTGAACCATAAGAGCCGATTGATGAATTTCCTGTACTACCATAGCTTACCCGTAATTTCAGGTTGCTGATTGCCCTGCTGTTTTTCAAAAATTCCTCCTCCGAAATCCGCCATGCAAGCGCTGCTGATGGGAAAAAAGCGAATTTGTGGTTTTCACCAAATACAGAGGCGCCGTCGAGCCTGCCCGTAGCTGTGAATAAATACTTATCTGCCAATGAGTACACCACGCGTCCGAAATAGGAATTGGTTCGCTTCGAGTAGGCGGAAGATGATGGCGGATTGGGCACGGTCCCGGCACCTAAGTTATTCCACAAATAATATCCGCTGTCAAAACCACTCGAACTTGCCCCCAGGGTTTGGTTGTCCAACTGCGACCATTCCGCACCCAGTGTTGCATCGATGTTACTGTTGCGGCCCAATTCCTTTTTATAAGAAAAGTAATTTGAACTTTGCCAATAGACAGTTTGGTCAATGTTCACCCCGGCGGAGATACTGTTGTACAGCCCCCTCTGGACATAGTCATTGCTTTCTGCAAGATTCGTTTTTATCGCATTCAACTGGCTCGAAAAACTCGTTCTGAACTTCAAGCCAGGCAACAAATTAGCTTCCAAATAGGTATCCCCAAAAAGCGTTATCTTATTGGCAATATTGTATTGATTTGTCGCA
>CAMLNK010000229.1 GCA_946481035.1 uncultured Dyadobacter sp.
CCCGTTCGCATGAACAGTTCTACACCGACATTTATTGACAGGACGATCGCTGGTCGTAATGCCGTTAAATAGCTGAGCTAGTCTCAGCGAAGATAAAATGGTCTAATAATAGCGGATTTAATTGAACTTGAAGATGCTGAGCACGTATATGATCAGAAAAAACAGCATTTGAATGAGCTGCACGAGCATGAAGTTCCTGTTGGCTGCGCGCCAATGAGTTGTTAAAGAGCCCTCACTCAGCGCTTGGTCAAGCCGTTTGCCAATTGCCCGCCGTATAGCCAAGCCGTTGATGATGATTAGCAGCAACACAACCATCTTTACCCTGAACCAAAGCTGGATTCCCCAAACCTGGTGTAACTCGACCATCATCGCAACGCCCGATGCCAGTATCACAAGCATTCCTATCCCCAGGAACCTTTGAAGACTACTAAGGTAACCTGCCATTGCAAATTGCCGGCCATCATTTGCCAGGAAGGCTACGCGAAACATGCGAAACGTGAAGAAGTCCAGGAAGGTAGTTCCTGCCATAATGGTAATACCGACAATGTGGATCACCAAAGCTGCATTATAGACTGTGGGGTTCATGAGCTGTCTGTTTTAATAAATTTTTTTGTGTGATTTCCTTGCCTGACACGTACCGGATGCAGATAAACACCAGCGCGAGGTCCAGACAGACGAAGATGATCTTACCCGCCGGATCACCACTGCATATATGTGCGGTGAGTGCAGAGACCATCGTAATCATGAACCCGGCATAAACCCATTCTCTCATTCGCAAAGTACTGGATGGTATGATCAGCACCAGCGCGCCAGCGATTTTGGCAACAACCAGTTCAATTCTGAAATAATCTGGAAAACCTAATTTTCTCAGATCACCGGCATGCGCGTAAGAGTAGTAGGCACTGAACAGAATGAAGAAAATAATGAAACTCTTGGCGGCCCAATAGAGCCGTACCTTGTTGACTGAAGTTTTCATGTTTTTATTTCGTTTACGTAATATTTTCATCAAAAGTAATACGAAAACGTATTAAAACAAATAATTCCGAAATTATTTGTTTTAATTTGCTACGATAGCGAAGTAAATTAAGATGAACAAGACGGTCGAGCTCGTAAATCATTGGGCAGAATTTGAGAAGAAACATCCCGAAGGGACCATTGATGACTTTTGTCGTTATCATCTGGCTCATCAACAGCACCGGGTGGATGTCGGGCCACTGGTTGGTGGCGTTGTTCCGTCTTTCAGTGACGGACTGTTGATGAAAATTATCGGCCGGATAAGCAAGCTCAATATGGCATATGCCAATATAGCCTTGAGGGATACGGGCCTTAATCAAATCGAGGAGTTCGGAATGCTCATGACTATCCGCAAGCAGGGAAATCCCAGAAAGACAGACGTGATCAATGCAAACCTTTTCGAGCTGTCGAGCGGCACGGACATGCTTAACCGGATGAAAAAGCGCGGCCTGATCAAAGAGTACGGCGACCAGGAGGATAAACGCTCAAAACGGATCGAATTAACAACGCTGGGGGAGCAGGTTGCTACCGAGTGCTCGGGTCGGATCGGCAAGAATGCAAGAATGCTCATGGCTCAGCTTCATGAGGAGGATAAAGCGCTCTGCATACAGATCCTCAAAGATGTCGAGATAAAGCTGTCGGCTTCCTGGCAGAAACATAGAGGTAAGGAATTCAAGGAAATCTACGAGGAGCTAATGCGAGGGTAGCCATTCCTAGTCAATTTGTGTTGTGAGCATGAGCGGTGCTGAATTCTTTTAAACTTGGTCATCCTGTGACTACCATATCATTCGAGCAGTTGCCTTCCGGCATGCGGCAGCCGCCTTTGTCGCCTGATTTCGATAAATATTGATTTGTTGAAGCACTTGCAGCTAAAAAAGCCCCTACATAAGCCTGGTGCAAAACTTCGGCGCGGAGCACTGAATGATTTAAAGTATAAATTCGTAGAATTGCCGTTAACGGCATTTTACGGATTGACCTGCAAATCATGTTTGAGGAACTTAAAACCCATTTTAGCAAGCTGGTATCGCTCACTCCCGAAGAGTTCGTGTATGTCAGTTCGCATTTTACCAGCCGCAAATTCAGAAAGCATCAATTTCTCGTACAGCAAGGTTCGCCGGTAAGTCAAGACTTTTTTGTAGTGAAGGGCCTGCTGAAATCGTCATTCATCAATGAGCAGGGAAAAGAGCATATCCTTCAACTGGCGATGGAGGACTGGTGGATATCTGATTACCAGGCGTACTTCAACCAAACCGAGGCCACACTCGATATTATCTGTGTGGAAGATGTGGAGGTACTTTGCCTGTCGCTGGCGAACCGGGAAAAGCTTTGCAGCGAATTGCACCAGATCGAACATTTTTTCAGAAAAAAATCGAACGCCGGCTACATCGCCCTGCAAAGGCGTATATTGTCTTTGATGAGTCAGAGCGCCGCCGAGCGCTACCACGAATTGCTGCAAATGTACCCTTCGCTGGCCCAGCGATTGCCCAAAACACTGCTGGCCTCTTACCTGGGCGTGTCACGCGAAACGCTCAGCCGCTTGTCGGCTTAGCGTGATCTACATCACACCAAAGTAGTGACCTTCTTCCTGTCGTATCCCGGGTGCAGGCAGCAATTTTGCATTGTCAAAACAATTCAGGAAAACATGGCAAATGCTTTGGTAAAACTCGCTCTCGTGGCTTCTGTGATCAGTTCAAACAGTGACGCGATAGCTCAGACAGGACAAAAAATGGAAAAGAAAATTCTCTTCGTGGTTACGAGCCACGACACAAAAGGCAGCACGGGTGAACCTACCGGATATTATCTAGGCGAAGTATCCCATCCATGGGAGGTGCTAGCAGACGCAGGTTATGAAATTGATTTTGTAAGCCCGAAGGGCGGCAAGGCGCCCGTGGACGGCTTTGATCTGACAGATCCGGTCAACAAGAAGTTTTGGGAAAATGAACAGGCTCGCCGGAAGGTAGAGAACACGCTTACACCAGAGGCTGTGAACCCCCGGGACTATCAGGCGATTTTTTATGCGGGAGGCCATGGGGCAATGTGGGACCTGGCCGACGACACGAAGCTTGCAGCCATTGCATCTGAAATTTATGAAAAAAAAGGTGTGGTGGCGGCCGTGTGTCACGGCCCGGCCGGGTTGGTCAATATCAAACTCGCCGATGGTAGTTATTTGGTTAATGGCAAGAAGGTCAATGCATTCACTAACGAAGAAGAGGCGGCGGTGGGAATGGTAAAGGTGGTGCCTTTCGCGCTCGAATCGCGGTTGATTGAACGTGGGGCAATATTCGAGAAGTCGGGCAACTGGCAGACGCACGTGGTGACCGACCAGCGGCTGATCACCGGTCAAAATCCGCAGTCTGCGAAAGCAGTAGGGCTGGCGATGCTCGATGTGTTAGATAAATAGGAGAAAGGCAGCTCCCGTGTGCCGGGACAATGCATTCCGCAGTAAGGCATTCGTATCGAGAAGGGACTTTGAAAATAAAAAAATGAACCCGTTTCGCCACGCATCATATGGCATATGGTGTCCGTATTTTGAAACAGCAGTCCAGGTCCATAACCCCTCAAAAACCTCTGTTATGAAGAAATTAGTTTTCCTTTTGTCTGTGGTATTGTTTGCGGTCTGCACGATCAGCTGCAATAAAAGCCAAACCATACCTGGCCCCCAGCCACAACCTGTAAAGCTTAACCGCGATTCGGTCCAGGCGGCCTTGCGCTATCCGCTCTACGTGGCCGAAGCCTACCGGTTTATCGGTGCGGATTCCACCGACATAATTAAAGAAGACACCTTACTTAACCTCTACCGTAATGCAGTGAGCCTGCAATTCTATTTTGGCACAGCTTCAATTGATTTCTGGGGACTAACCCCAATGCAGAATACCGAAATTTCCGGAGCTGCGAAAACCTTTTGGAAGGCGATAAAGGTAAGCCGTTCCACAGGCTTAGGGGCTCGGTGGGATGACGAGAAGAATACGGTCGTAGTTGAAAGCAAATATGTAACAACGTCTTTCCCTATGGTGATACCCGGAAGAAAGGGGTACCTGGAAGCTTCCAGCTTTAGACATTACTGGACATGGCAGCAGGCGCAGGCCGCCGCAGTGAAGCCAAGAATGGTCTTTATCTACGAGGATCAGGACCCGAAGCTGGGCAAGGTTACCTATAAAATCATCCTGAAACCGCTCTATCAGTACTATCGTGATCCTTATGATCTGGCCTACGCCAAATTTGTCCTATTCTGAATATTTACCTCGCATATTTACACCCCCACTAATGCTTTGGGTCGTTTTTGCCCGGGCCGCTTTTAAAGAAGGTTAAAGCCGAGACGCGATCTTGTTTTTAGAGTCGACAACCAAATCGAGCCCCGGGCGCACAAGAATAGGGGAGAGTCAGTGCTATATTGATAACTGTCAAGGCCCAGCTAGCCCAGGTAAGAAATGTCTGCGCCGATGCTGAAAAATCATAACGAATCCAAGACAAAATTAAATTTGTAGAATAGTTATTAAAAAATTTTACTATTTATTTTGATACGAAATAATTGTATCCTACTTTCAAGATTACAAGACCAAGCCGCACCGGTCCCATATTAGCCAACGATCTATTTTCGTAGAAGTTTTCTTTTGTACAGCCCGCTAAAAGAGGGTAGTTCTGCTTTACCGCAAAAGCATGTGATTTAACAATACACGCATTGCTTTGTTATGATTTATTTTTCAAATGTTACTGCATTTGTACCGGTTTTGTCAATTGGCAAAGGCTGCCTGGGCAGATATTGGCCACCCGGAATTCAGTAGCAAACAATAAATCTGACAAGCTGGCAGGGCAATAACTAACCCGATCTGAATCATTAGCCGAAGGCACCAACGATTTTGTTGACTCCGGCTAATCTGCTGACCGATCCGGTATTTAGCGCCGCGGTAGGTGTTCACGGGCTTACGTATATTGTATTCAGTTCGTGTGCAGAAAAGACAACGCCATGAAGGTTTAGCTCTATAAGATCAAAAGTAAAATTTAGTATTTCAAATTAAATAGAAAACCAATTTCGAAGTGACAAACACTTGCAGAATAAAGTAACGTTTCGCCATTTTGCTTCCATATAGGGTGAATCTGGCAGAACGTCACTGAGCAAGTCATTGTCCTTGTAGCATACGCTATTTGCAACGTTATCACCAAAACCTAACTAAGGAAGTAATTCATGAGGAAATTTTTACTGTTGGGAAACCCGCTGGGATCTTCCCGTTGGCAGGTAGTGTCTGCCCAGCAACGAAACGCAACCGGCAGAAATACCTGCGTGCCACACGGTTGGAAAACATCCGCTACAAATCCTGGTCTGCCCCAAAGTTCTTGCGTCCAGCAAGCCGGCATTCGTATTAGTGGCTCAAACTAGCCGCTGTTTGTCTTCAAAAGCATACCACTCAAAATAATGCCATCTTCACCGGGTGCCTTTCAGCAAGCCGCCAAGCGGGCTGCTTGTCAGGCTATCAGCGAAGTCAAAAAGGTGTTGGTTGCTTTCTCTATGATATTTGACCAGCTTTTTGCTTACAGGACCCGCGCAAACCATCGGCATCCGGGGTACCCCTTTAAGTTCTTTTAAAGAAACGAGATGAAACTATTAGATAGGGTAAACATACAAAGGTGTTTCTTAAATGTTCCCTCCCGTGGTGGGGACATTTTTCGTTAGCTGTGATGGCATCAGTGTTCATCATGGAAGACATTGACCCGAAATCCCGCAAGCTTCTTTAGTGGTGTGTATTGCCCCACCCATACTTTTTACCAAAGCTTTTTCTAATACCTATTATACCAACTAACCTAACTATTGTTTATGCTTAAATACTATCTACTCTTCTTTTTGCTTCTTGCCGCGATTTGTCCGGATGCTGCCGCCCAAAGCAAAACAATTACGGGAAAAGTCAAGGCAGCCGATGGCTCTGAATTGCCCGGAGTATCAGTGTTTGTACCGGGAACAAGCAGTGGGACAACTACTAATGAAAATGGCGCTTTTTCTATCGCGGTGGCCCAGGACGTAAAAGCACTCGTATTTAGCTTTGTCGGCTTTGAAGTGCAGACAGTTGAAATCGGCGCCATGACCGAGTTGAACGTTACGATGGCTTTGTCAGACATGGTCCTCTCAGAGGTTATTGTAACAGGGGCTTACGGCGCAAAAACATCATCACGCGCGACTACGTATAGCGCGCAGGTTGTCAAAGATGAACAGTTAAACACGATTCGTCAGACCAACATCAACAATGCTCTTGCAGGCAAGGTCGCCGGTATACAAGTCAGAAGCCAGTCTGTTGCTGCGCTAGGACGGAACACGGAAGTAAGGCTCAGGGGAGCATCCGGCTTTGGGACTGGTTCAGGAGCGCTCTATGTGGTAAACGGAACGATCCTGCCCAATGCTGACGATGTCAACCTGGATGACATCGAGACAATATCGGTACTTCAGGGCCCCGCCGCCGCTGCCCAGTTTGGTGCCCAGGGCGCAAACGGTGCAATCGTGATTACATTGAAGCGAGGAGTTAAGGCGCTGGGAACAGGCGTTACCCTAAACTTGGGAGCACAATTTGATAAAGTGAACATCTTGCCAAATTATCAGAATTCTTATGCAGGTGGATCATCTTCTGAACTTGTAAAATAC
>CAMLNK010000230.1 GCA_946481035.1 uncultured Dyadobacter sp.
GGGCGCCATTATCCTGGGGTATATTTTCCTGAATTACAGGAAAATGATCTCTGGGCAGCAGATGAGCTACTACACGTTTTTGACGCTGATTTTCTTTTATGCGTTCCTGTTGTCAAAGCCGCATCTTTCGTACGTGCAATCCTGCCTCAATCTTACGCTCGCGATCATATTCGCAGGACTGGTGCTGCGCTGGCCCCTGCGATATGCGCTGGTGGTTTCGGGGCTGGGCATGCTGCTGTATCCGGCGTCGATCTATTTTCTGAGCAACACTTCGCTATCGGATTTTTTCGAACAGGGAGCGGTTTTTGTCATGGCTGCGCATTTCGTGTTCCCTTTTGTAGTAAAACTCAATTACAATAAGGATAAACGCGAATTCTATTTCCGGTATACCCTGCAAGCGCAGAATGACGCCCTGGAACTGCAAAAAACCATTGCCGAGCAGGCTACCCGTGCCAAAACGGACTTCCTGTCGATGATGAGCCACGAGATCCGCACGCCGCTGAACGGGATCGTAGGTATGGTGCATTTGATGATGCAGGAAGAAGAGCACAGTGAAAAGCCCAACGACCTGCTCAAAACCCTGAAATTCTCGGCCGACCACCTGATGGCCGTCGTAAACGACGTGCTGGATTTCAACAAGATCAACTCCAACCACGTCGTACTCGATCCCCAACCGTTCAATCCATTCAGTTTTTTTGATATACTCAAAAAAACCTTCGATCCGAAGGCCAATGAAAAAGGGATCGCGCTCGTATTCTCGATCGATCCCCGGCTGCCCGCGCAACTGATCGCCGACCGCCTCCGTTTGAGCCAGGTAATCACCAATCTGGTACACAATGCTATCAAATTTACGGCAAAGGGTTCCGTCGTACTCGATGTGAAAGAGGTAACCCGTACGCCGGAGGCGATAACGCTCGATTTTTCGGTGACCGACACCGGCATAGGCATTCCGAAGGCTGAGCAGGCCGGTATTTTTGAGATTTTTACCCAGGTAAGGACCCGGACGCATTCCGACAGCGTAACCGGCACGGGGCTCGGACTGGCCATTTCCAGGGAACTGATGCGCTTGTTCCACAGCGAAATCCATCTGGAAAGTGAAGAAGGAAAGGGATCGCGATTCTCATTCCGGTTGTCGATGCCCTATTCAGAGCAAAACATCGTGGCCAGTCAGCCATTGCCGGCAAACATTGACGAAAACATTCCCGCCGTGCGGGTACTGGTGGCCGACGACAATAAAACCAACCTGGTACTGGCCACCCAGCTGCTGAAACGCAGAAATATCCTTCACGACACCGCGTCGAACGGGCAGGAAGCCTACGAAATGTTCACCACCAACCGGTACGACCTCGTGCTGATGGATCTCCGAATGCCGGTGATGGACGGTTTCGAAAGTACCGCGCTCATCCGCGAGCTCGATCCCAAAGTACCGATTATCGCTCTTACGGCCTCGGCGTTTGAGAACGAGAAAGAACGGGCCATGGCGAGTGGCTTCTCAGGGTATTTTATCAAGCCTTTTATCCCCCAGGATTTCTACGATTATATCTTTCCTTTTCTCGGAATCGCTGTAAAATAATATTTATTAGGTTTATAGTGATATAAATATATCTTTGGCGCCGGCCTTTGCGGCTCTTAAGATAAAACTCCGACTGTGCATGATTAGTGGTGGCGATTCCTCACAATCCAGGGATATCCGGCTCTGGAAAGAGCTGGTGCAGGGTAATGATCAGGCTTTGGGAGAGCTCATGCATTTCCATTTCAAAGGCTTGCTCAACTACGGTTTCAAATTTGTAAAGGACGAGGCCTTTGTCAAAGACTGCATTCAGGAAGTCTTCATCGACCTCTGGCGCAGCCGCGAAAGGGTGGCCGAACCTACGCATGTCAAAGCGTACCTGCTGGTTTCGCTTCGCCGTAAAATAACCCGAAACCGCCGTTCCTTGCGCCTGGGCGGCGACTCACCCGGCCCGCTCAGTGAAGAATATGCTTTTTCCATTGAATTTTCCCCCGAATGGTGGATGATCAAAGAGGAGACTTTGGCCCGTAAAGCACGGATGATCTCGGAAATGCTCAATGCATTGCCGCCGAGGCAGCGAGAGGTGATCTACCTCAAATACTACCAGGACCTGAGCCGCGAAGAGATTTCCGCCATGCTCAACATTACCCCACAAACAGTTTCCAATCTCCTCCAAATGGCTTACAGCCAGCTCCGTAAACGTTTCAGTCCGTCGGTGATCAGTGCGATTTTCGCATTGTTATTTGTTTGATTTAGAGTTGGTTGTGTTTTTTTTGGGTAAAAATGTTTCAAAAAAAACTGTAAACCATGGTATCTGTGTGATACAGTTGGTATCTCTTTATCAGCAGCGTTCCCCAACCATGAATTACCGACATTATACGGCAACCGATTTCGTTACCGATCCGTTGTTCCGATCCTGGGTACTGGATCAGGATTCGGGGGCGGCGGCTTTTTGGGAAAACTGGAAGAAAGAGAATGCCGATCGGGGCGACGAGTTGGACGAGGCGCGGGCGCTGTTGTATGTGTTGGCTGAGAGAGAGTTGCGTATGGGTGCCGAAGAGATGGATGAGCGCGTACAAGGCGTGCTCGCGCAGGTAGGCGGGCACACTCAGCGTACGGGAGTGCGTACGAGGCCTGCATTCCTCCGGTATTTCGGTATTGCCGCATCCATCTGCCTGGTCGGAAGCCTTGGATGGCTCGGCTATCAATTCGTGGGAGAGAAGAGCGATAGCCCTGCCGGTATTGCCGGAATATATGACAGTAAGGGAGGCAATACAGTACGTTTCAATCACACGGGAAAACCTGTTGTGATCCTGCTGGAAGACAGTAGCGTGGTAACGCTGGCGCCTGGGAGTGAGCTGATATTCCCGGAAAAGTTCGAGTCGGAAAGCAGGGAAGTGCATTTGAAAGGCGAGGCATTTTTCCGGATCAGCCACAATCCCGACCGGCCTTTCCTGGTAAAAACCAGGGAACTGGTCACAAAAGTACTCGGTACCAGCTTTACGGTTAGGTCGTTTGAAAAAGATCCGGATGCTTCGGTTTCCGTCCGAACGGGCAGAGTATCGGTGTATTCGAAAAAGGAAGAACAAGCTGCTGAATCGGTGGACAAGATAATTGGTATGGTATTAAAGCCTAACCAACGCGCGCTGTTTAATAAGCAGGAGTCCCGGCTGGTGAAGATGATCGTGGATGCGCCGGTGAGTGTAAATGAAATACCTGAGGCGTCGCTGGTTTTCGATGAAGCGCCGGTCAGGAATGTATTTAAAACGCTCGAAAAGGTGTACGGGATCGAGCTGTTTTTCAGTGAAGAGCGGCTGTCGGGTTGCCAGCTGACAGCGAACCTTTCGGGATTACCGATGTATGAGCAGCTTGACCTGATATGCCGGATCATTCATGCCAGGTATGAGGTGGTGGATGGGCAGGTGGTCGTACACGGCGAAGGCTGCAAGGCCGATTGAAACAACGTTCCTAAGATTTTGAAAGCCCACCGCCCATGCGGATGGGGCAGGAAAATATTGCCATTGTTTTTTCCGGGACCGAACCAAAGCGAAACTGAATATGCCAGGAAATCTACTTTTCAAAACCATTGTGTGGGATATCATGAAATTATCCTTTTTGCAGTTATGCATAATCGCTGTGTGCTCGGGTTTTGCGTTTAGCCATCACCGTTTATCCGCACAGAACTTGCTGGAAGGGAAAATTACGCTCAACGTGGAGGATAAGAGCCTCAAAAGTGTGCTTTCGTTGATCGAACGGAACTCCGAGGCGAAGTTTATTTATAACCCAACCGAGATAGGCTCATCGACCCGGGTCACATTTCAGGCGTCGAACGAGCCGCTCGCCGACGTGCTGGTCAGGTTACTGAGGCCCCTCTCGATTCGCTATGAAGTGGCCGGGAAGCAGGTAATGCTTTTCAGGACCGAAAATGCCGCTTCGCCGGCCGGTGACGCATTGCCGGAACGCGGGCGGGAGGCAGATACTCACAAAATGGCGGCCTCCATTAGGGGAAAGGTAACCGACGAAAAGGGCGAGGGGTTGCCGGGTGTGAGCGTGGTGGTAAAAGGTACCTCGCGGGGCACAACAACCAATTCGGCCGGGCAATATGAACTGGAACTGGGGCAGGGAGAGCACACGCTGATATTCTCTTTTGTAGGATACCTTTCGCAGGAAATCCAGACAGGCGCGCGCTCGGAGTTGAACGTAACTATGAAAATCGACACCAAGGCGCTGGACGAAGTGGTAGTGGTCGGTTATGGAGAAATGAAAAGGGCTGATCTGACGACCGCGCAAACCTCCGTTTCCGCCAAAGACATAGCGCGAACCACTAATACCACGCTCGAACAGGCGATCCAGGGGCGTGCAGCGGGCGTGTACATCACGCAGAACTCCGGCCAGCCGGGCGGTGGTATTTCGGTGAACATCCGCGGTATCAACTCGATCAGCGGAAGTAATGAGCCGCTGTATGTGGTGGATGGGGTGCAGATCCAGGGGCAGTCGGTGTCGTTCGGGGCGCAGAGTTCGTCCAACCCGCTGGCCGGGCTGAACCCGGCCGATATCGAGTCGGTGGAAGTGTTGCAAGGCCCGTCGGCAACGGCCATTTACGGCTCCCGCGCGACGAACGGCGTTCTCCTGATCACCACCAAAAGAGGCAAGTCCGGTGATGCGAAAATTGCATATGGTTACCAATTTAGCCTCCAAACGCCTCCCAAGCCACTGAAAGTGATGGATTTGCAGCAATATGCGCAAATGGTAGGCGAATATCATCAGCTGGCGGGCGGCGAAACGCCTGAGGAATTCCTCGACCCGTCATTGCTTGGAAAGGGAACCGATTGGCAAAAAGAGCTTTTCAAAGATGCGCCGATGCACAAGCACCAGCTTAGCCTCAGCGGCGGGAACGACCGGACGACCTATTATCTCTCCGGCGAATACCTGAAACAAAACGGGGTGGCGCTGGGGTCGGGGTTCAACCGGTATGCATTCCGGCTCAACCTGGACAATAAGCCGCGCGAATGGGCCAGCATTGGTGCGAACCTCAGTTTTAACCAAACCAATGACAACCTTACGACAAGCCAGGAAAACATCATTTCGAATGCCTTGCAACTGACTCCTCAGGTGCCTGTCCGCAATATCGACGGCAGCTGGGGCGGTGGCGATGAAAACAACGGAGCGAATATTTTTGCACCGGTAAATCCCATTGCCATTGCAAACCTGACGACAAACAAGCTGGTAAGGAGGCAACTGCTGGGTGGGCTCAATGTAGGCGTGAAGATTGCCAGGGGCCTGCAATTCAGGACTTCGTTCAACACGAACCTGGGTTTTTCGAACTCGTCCTATTATATCCCTACCTATAAAATCGGCTGGGCACAGAATGTAACGGCTTCCTATACCAACGGCTCCGGCGTCAACACCTACTGGAACTGGAACCAGTTGCTGGAATACAACAAGCAGTTGGGCAAACACAGCATCAACGTCATGCTCAGCCATGAATCGCAGGAATCGGGTTGGAAAAACCTCGCCGGAGGACGGACCGGCTTCCTGACCAACGACATTCTCGACCTCGCGGCGGGGGATGCGCTTACCGCCAGCAACTCGGGAGGATCGGGCGAATGGGCGATGGAATCGTACCTGGGAAGGCTGAATTACAATTTCGCTGATCGCTATATCGTCATGGGTACCATCCGGCGCGATGGCTCGGCCAATTTCGGTGCCGATAACAAATGGGGCTTCTTCCCCTCGGTGTCGGCGGCGTGGCGCGTTTCGCAGGAACCTTTCTTCCACGTACCTGCCATCAACGAATTGAAATTGCGTTTCGAAACCGGTGTCACGGGAAACCAGGGCATCGGGGGCATTTACTCGCCCATGGGCACGGGAACGACGCCTACCACCACCGGTTTCCTGCCTACTAAATATGCCAACGACGGACTGAAATGGGAAGAAACCAAAACAAACAACTTCGGAATCAACCTCGCGGTGTTTGAGAACCGCATTCAGTTTGAGTTTGACTATTATATCAAAAATACGGACAACCTGCTGATGGAAAAGCCGTTGCCTTGGTATATGGGTACCAATGGCGTGGGTGCAGTAGGCTCTCCGACGGTCAATATCGGTGCTTTACAGAACAAGGGCTGGGGATTTACGATCAATACGGTCAATGTCAATCGCGGCGGCTTCAAATGGGAATCTAACCTGAACATTTCGAGCTTCAAAACAAAGATCAAATCGTTCTATTCCGATGCAGCCTTTGTAGACCGGACGTCGTGGTGGCTCGCCGACTGGACGCAACGGTCGGAAGTGGGTAAAGCGCCGTGGCTTTTCCGGGGATATATCGAAGACGGGCTATTTCAATCGGTGGAAGAAATTGAAAAAAGCGCATTACCTGTGGACAACAACGGGGTAAAACTCCCGATCAATGAAAATAACATCTGGGTAGGGGACGTGAAATTCAGGGATGTCAATGGCGATGGCATTATCAATGAGAAAGACCTGACGGTGATCGGCAATCCGTGGCCGAAAATGTTTGCGGGTTTTACCAACACGTTTTCCTGCAAAGGTTTCGATCTGAGCGTTTTGCTGACCAGTACTTACGGCAACGATGTGTACAACTTCCTGGGCAAGCTCA
>CAMLNK010000231.1 GCA_946481035.1 uncultured Dyadobacter sp.
AGACCAGTTTGTTGTTGACGCGCAGCACGGCCATGAGCCCGAAATCGATGCCCGGGTTTTCGACCAGCATTTTCAGCGCGCCCGCCACGTAGTTGAAATACGTTTTGGGATCGTAAGAAGCCCGGTCGAGGATCGTATTCTTGATATTTTCAACCGCATGCTCGGCTGTAACGTCGTTCAGCGTGATTACTGAAAAGCCTTCGAAATGGAAAAGGCTATGCGGCAGCAGGGTTGAAAATACATTGATATCGAAATTCTCCTGCAAGTCGGAGCGTAATGTATCGAGATCGAGCTCGGGAAGGCTGCCTTTGGCATACACTTCACAAAAACGGTTGTCGATATGCACCCTGTAATATTTTTGCAGGCCCGACGCATCGTCCTTCAAAGTAATGATCATATCCGGGTGGTGCAGCGGCGGAAAATGGTAGAGCTTTTCCAGGATGAAGGAATAGAGCATCTGCATTTTCTGCTTGTGGTTAACCCCGCGGTCTTCGATGAGGTCGCACCTTATATTGCCGTCCTGCTGAAAAAGCAGGCTGTAAAAACCCGACGTGCCGTAAAATACAACGGGGCTGACGGGAGCACTCAACGCCCAGAAAACTTCCTTTTCGTTGGCGATAGGAGGCATGAGCATGCCATAGATCAAACTCAGTTCCTCTTTGTAGTTGGTGACTTCCGATAGCGGAATATCCTGGCTGAATGCCGGATTGGCTTTCAGTTTGTCAAGAACCAGCGAGAAAAATGTCTTTTTGACCGTTTCTTCCTGATCGATTTTACTTTCCAGGAAGTTGATGAAACCCCGGAAAGAAATGGATGAGTCAAGTTTCTGGAGACCGTATGGTGCGTTTTGAGTTACATCAATCGTGATCGGTTCCATTATTTGGTTTTTTGCACACTGAATGAATGCATTGATCGCATTCGGTTACTAAAATTCAGTGTTTTTTGTCAAACTGCCAACGATAAACGTTGAAATACGGTTCCATTAAACCGATTCGACCTTTTCCTGCGTTACCGAGGGCTTGATGATCATTCGCAGGGACTGATCTTTGGTGAAATACGCCACCATCCAGTTGTAAAGCGTTTTGATGCGGTTGCGATGGTTGATAAGCGCTATGAGGTGTATGAAAAGCCAGGCCAGCCACGCGATCACGCCTTTGAAATGCACTTTCGGAGAAGGAAGATCCACCACGGCTTTGGCGCGGCCGATAATGGCCATCGAGCCTTTATCATTATATTTAAATCCATGCAACGGCTGGTGCTCCGCTATCCGTTCGAAATTGCGCGCGAGGTTTTTGCCTTGCTGGATCGCCACCTGCGCTACCTGCGGGTGCCCGTTCGGGAAGCCCTCGTCGGTACTTTGCAGGCAGCAATCGCCTATTGCATAAATATTGTAGGTACTGTTCACTTTGTTATACGCATCCACGAGCAGCCGGCGCCCGCGGCCGTAAGCTTCCGACGGAATGCCTTCGAACACCCTGCCTGTAACCCCCGCTGCCCAAATGAGCGTTTTGGCTTCAATACTGTCGCCCTCGGAGAAGTAAACCTTGTCGTCGACAAAGTCGGACACGTGGGTATTGAGCCGGATCTTCACACCGAGTTTGCTCAGGTCTTTATAAGTATCCTCCTGCGAGGCCTTGCTCATCGGCGAGAGCAGCGCCTCGCTTCCGTCGACCAGATATATTTCGCTGCCCTTTCCGGCCAGGTCGGGGTATTCTTTTCGGAGGA
The DNA here is from genome assembly GCA_946481035.1 of uncultured Dyadobacter sp. Next base: position 1,726 of record CAMLNK010000231.1, read on the forward strand.
TGCCGTTACGCATTTCGGCAAACATTCCGGAGATTTCCACGCCCGTAGGCCCACCGCCAGCGATCACGACCGTAAGCAGCTTTTTAATCTCCGCCGGATCGGTACTGAGCGTAGCCTGCTCCATTTGCATCAGCAGCTTATTCCGCATACTGATCGCATCCTCGACCGTCTTCATCGGCGTCGCATTCCGCTTCACGTTCTCCATTCCGAAGAAGTTCGTTTCCGCGCCGGTTGCCAGCACCAGGAAATCGTACGCTACCTCGCCGTTGTGCAGGATGATCCGGTTTTCACCCGGAACCACCTTTTGCAACTCCCCCATCCGGAAGTGAAGATTTTCCTTGCCTGCAAAAAGTTTTCTGAACGGGTAACTGATACTCGAGGGTTCCAGGAAGGCCGTAGCGACCTGGTATATCAGCGGCGGAAAGAAGTTGTAATTGTTCTTGTCGACCAGTGTTACCTCAAATTTCTTGCTCTTTGCAAGATCCAGCGCCAGGTTCACCCCGGCAAATCCTCCTCCTACGATTACAATATGCATGGTGCTTAAATTATTAGGGGGTTGTCAATAAGTGTAATTCATCGCGGGGGTTCAGGAGGAGGCATGCATTAAATTCATGCCATGCTATCGGTCATCTTGCCCGATTTTTTCAAATACCGTACATAACCGTACAAAGCCCCTAGGATGAGTACGATCACAGCAAAAATCGTGATTCGGCTGTCAGGCTCCGGCACGATCTCCGGGTATTTGAAAATCAGTATGGCCACGATGCCTATCAGCCATACCAGCAATGTATTGTATTCTTTCAAAATCCAGCGCTTGTAATTGAAGCGCATGTCCTTGAACGTTTCCGAAATACCGCTGAAATTGATCAGCCAGCGGTTCACCCGGCTGCAATAGGCGTCAAACTGTGCGCCGAATTTGTTCCTCAGAAAGTTCTCTTCCGCCAGTACAATCGCCTGATATATAAACAAAAACACCGGCATTACGATTCCGACATAGATCAGCGAATTGGCCAGAATGCCCACGCCGAGCAGCATCAGTATATTACCCACATACAGCGGGTTGCGGCAATGCCGGAATATGCCTTCGGTTACCAGCGTTTCGGCGTATACCTTTTTATCGCGGCCCCCACGGATGATGTACGCGAGGCCTATGGTAATGCCCCGGATGATCTCTCCCGAAAAGGTTACGAGCAATCCGAGGATCACCGGGTACAGGTAATAATGTGCGCCAAATTGCTCCTGCGAAAAGATGGGTGGCGATGGCACAAACAACAGCAGGTACAGGATGATAAAAAGGTTATTTCTGTACTTGAAAAAAAAGTTACCAATCGCGATCATGATTTTTTATGAGCTATCATTCCTGAAAAATTGTACCACTTGAAGAAAATTTCGCAGTCGGCGAAACCGGCCTCTTTCAGCAGAAGCATGTTTTCAGACAACTTGTACGGGATCAGTACATTTTCGAGCGCCTCGCGTTTCTGCGAGATTTCGAGCTCGCTGTAATGGTTCCGGCGCTTATAGTTGTAATAGTATTTAATAAAATCACGATTGAATATGCTGCTTTCCGCCAGCACTTTCTCCACCAGCAGCAGCACACCGCCCGGGTTCAATCCGTCATATATGTTTTTCAGAAGTCTTTCGCGGTACAATGGCCTTACAAATTGCAGCGTAAGACAAAGGATCACGACGGAGCCGTTGGCAATGGGAAGCTTCTCGTGCAAATCACCCGCGACGAGGTCGTAAGGCCTTACGAAACCCGCCTCTTTCAGCTTCACATCGCATTTGTCCAGCATTTCCTGCGACTCGTCGATCCCGATGAACCGGATGTCCGAGGGAATGAGTTGGTCCAGACCTATCAGCGTGGTGCCGGTAGAACAACCCAGATCGTACACAAATGTTCCTTCCTTCACATGGTCGGCAGCGATCTCGGCGAGCATCCGCTGCATCTCGTTGTAATAAGGTACTGACCTGCTCACCATGTCGTCAAAGACATTGACCACCGTTGTCCCGAATTTGAAATCGGAAACTTTGGTGATCTCATCTCTGAAGACCTGGTCTAAATTCTCATTTCCAAGGTTCTTCATAAGTTAAAAGTTACAGTTAGATTGAGTTAGACTTTGGGGCGCGCTTTTCGTTCGAGTCGAAAACCCTGTCCCAAATATCTGAACTTACACCGTAACCTTTACTAGCATCTGAATAATGATGTTGCATATGATGCTTTTTTAATTTCTTCCAGAATCCGGACTTGAAATTGGCATGATGCAACGCATAATGGCTCATATCATAAAAGAGATACCCCGCCATAAACCCCGAATAGAAGGCAGCCACATAATATTCACTCAGAAAAAGCGTGAACAAAAAGTAGAAGCCCGTCGCCAGCGGAATGCTCACCGACGGCGGCATTACCAGTCGTTTGGCGTCGTTGGGGTAGTCATGATGCACTCCGTGGAAGATGAAATGGATACGTTCCATGAACTTGCCGCGGGGTGTAAAATGAAACACAAACCGGTGCATAAAGTATTCGGTGAATGTCCAGAAGAACAGTCCGCCCGATACGACACCTACAAAAGTGTACCAGACCATTTCCCCGGGGCCCAGCGCCTTCCAGGAAAAATAGAGGATTACCGGTACGAAAATGAAAAGGGGCACTGAATAATGTACCTTGGAGAATGCTTCCAGGAAGTTGCTCTTAAACATCCTTGAAGATTCCGTGGAATTGGAGACATAGTTTTTAGGCATGTCAGGATGGTTTTATTCGCTGAATAATGGTTTTACCGGTGGCGATCTCGGTGCCTTTCAGCTCGATGTAGAGCACGTTGGGCGACCAGAAAGTACCTCCGTCGATGCGGATGAATACCCTGCTCAGGATACATTCCTTTTTATCGATGCTGGTATAAACGTGGTATTCGTTCCGGGTATCTCTCCTCAGGTAAAGCGGCAGTTTGGAATAGGCTACCGAACGGAGTTCATAAGCTGCATTACCGATTGCCTTCGAATTGATACCGTATGCAAATTTACGCTGCAAATAATTGAGCTCCTTGCGCATCCCGCCTTCCGGATAACGGATCCAGAATGTGTTGACGGGGTTCTTTTCGCTGATTCTTCCCTGTTTGTCGACGTTAAGCTGGTAACAGATTGTATTCGTATTCGGATCTCGCTGAATGTAAAAAAGTAACCCGGGAACGTTGTTCGGGACCGGAAACTCGTCCGGGTCCGCGGCCGTTGTACCGGCTTTTTTCTCTGATAACCCTCCTGCATACGAAACAAGCGTCAGGCTGAGCGCCATCAGAATGTTGAGTACGTATTTCATGACTTTCATTAAAAACTACATTCAAAAAATGGCTTGTGCGATGATTTCACGGTCGCATTCGCCGTATTGCAACACTTCCTGCACATCTTCCGCATTGCCGGAAAAAGGCCCCGACGACTGGATTTTCAGCGTCGCCATAGCCGCCCCGAACTCACCTGCTTCCTGTACACCCGCTCCCTTCACGCGCTGGCTCAGGTAGCCCGCCATGTAGGTATCGCCGCAGCCGGTCGCATCCACAACGTCCGTCGGTTTGTAGGCCGGAATCTGGTAAAAATGGTTGTCTTTGTAAATCAATGAGCCCTTGCTGCCCAGTGTGATAATTACTTCTTTTACCCCCAGATTGGCGAGATATTTCGCACCTTCGATCACATCGCTCGTGCCTGCTACCACTTCCATTTCGAATTCGTTGGCTTTGAGCACGTCGATGTAAGGCAATGCTTCTTTTTTAGCCTCCCAATCGGTATAGAAAACCTTTTGGTCTTTCACATAGCGCAGGTAACCCTGGATATCCAGTGAAACTTTACCTTTCGCGGCCAGCATTTTGATCAGGTCCACGGTAATATCGTCCGAAAGCAATGGTCCCAAATGGAAGTACTTTGCTTCGATGGCCGGCATTTGCGACACGGTGAACGGAGCGGCCTTATGCAGCACATTCTGCTCGCGGTGGTCCTGGTTGGCACTGTAAATGTTTTCGAAATAAACGGTGTAAGGGCTGTTTTGGGAAAATACTTCAATGTTCTCCTCCCGCAGGCCTGCAACGATATGGCCTTCCTTCTCAGCCAATGCCGTTACGAGCATATAGCGGACGTCGAACTGCCGGAGCGCCTTCGAGAAATAGAACGAAGTGCCCCCGGGCATATACTTGACAGACTGGGCAGTAACAACTTTATCCAAAGTGATATGCCCGATGGTACATATATCGTACATGGTACTGATGTCTCAACCCGAGCCTTAAGGCTTGGGTTATAGGTGATAACTAGCCCAGGCTATCGATGGTGTCAGCCACCTGGGCAAAATCTGTAATCTCGGCATCGGCGACCGACGCCTGCATTTTGGTATCTTCTTCAAATCCCGCCACATTCAGCCAGATCGCCTTCGCGCCGGTTGCCTTCGCAGGCAGAATGTCTTTGGAATAGGAATCGCCTACTGCCACGCATTCATGCGGAAGAAAGCCCTGCGCTTCCACGCCCAGCTGCCATATCGCGGGGTCGGGCTTCCGGACGCCGACCACTGCCGATTCTACGACAGCCTGGAAATAATGCGCAATGCCAAATTCCTTTAATACGCTATTCAGGTTACCGTAAAAGTTGGAAACCATCACGAGAGGGTATTCGGCGGCCAGTTTTTCGAGAACGGGCGCTGCCTTTTCAACACTAGTGCGTGCGACGCGGTCACATTCGCGGGCGATGGCCTCGATGGCCTGGCTGTCCAGCTCGTATCCGTTTTCTTTCAGATGGCCAAACTGCTGCTCTACTTTGAGAAACAGCACATCATAAAACACATGATGCGGCTGGATGATCGGATGGATAGCCAATGCCCTCTCGCCAAACTTGTATGCACTCGCAAATGCTTCTTTGTCAACCTTTAC
>CAMLNK010000232.1 GCA_946481035.1 uncultured Dyadobacter sp.
TTGTTTAAACTGTCAGGAACATTGCTTGAAAAAAAACCGTAATACGATGCATTGGATTCGATAAACCAGAGTTTTGGGAAATTCTTGGCAATGTAAGCGTAGCTATTTGCACTCCACTTTTTATTAGGCCCGCCAATCCAGAACACTTTTATTTTGTTTTGAATGCCGGGCGCATCATGCAGGGCTTGTGCTAAATCGTCGAGTCCTCCCCATACCAAAACCCATAATGGCCTGTCGCTATTTCTTTGGGCGCATTTAATAATCCAGTCCGAACCTTCCGTTGCGGAAGTGTAGCCTTTTAACGGAGCGCCGCCGTGCCGCCCCTGTTTCGTTACCGAACGTAAATGTTCGGCTGTTGCAAACCCATCTCTATGTGCTTTAAGTTTAGGCAGGTCTTTTTCATAAAGGTCGATCGTCCGGAGTATTTCCGCTTTATTTCCGTCGCCATAAGACGGCGATGAGATCAATCCTTCGATGTCAAATTTCTCATTGTACATCAGCAAGTGTATCATGGATTGGTTGTCATCAGGGTCGGTGCCCCCGATGTCGGTACTTACCACAATTCTAGGCTTCGAAGGCACAGGCTGCCGTGCCACGGCTGACAGGGAGTTGAAGAGAAGGAGAGAGATGAAAAGTAATTTGCTTTGCATTGCTTTGCTTTTATGTCTGTATTTGGCGTATGAAACCAAATTAAACGATAAAATTCGTAAATTTTAAGCATTATAAACATAAATGTGCAACCGTGGTCATGATTCGTTTTCCTTTCAAAAACGGCAATTCCCGCTTACAGGATGTGCGTTGGCCTGATAATGCAGTTTGTGCGATAACACCGGAGAGATGCCCGGACAAAAAAATGCTTTGGAAATGTCCAATATAGCGCTTATATTAAGCCAACCGGCTAGCCGTCAACGCCATTCAGCCGCATACGCGGAGTCATTATGAGAGAAACCTTACTCATTTCAGGCCTGCTTATTTTTTCACTTTCGTTGTTTGGACAAGTTGCCTCAAATACGACACAGCAGCCCTTAGTAAAACTATACGTGTTGGATGGCGGGATACTTGAAAACATGGACCCGAAAGGTTTTGGATTAGAGAAAGAGCAGGTCTCTACCAACCGCATGCCTGTACCATGCTTTCTCATAGTTCATCCAAAAGGAACTTTGATGTGGGATGCTGGTTCTGTGCCCGACACCGCATGGACATTTACCGGCTCGCCTGTAAAGTATAAATTTGTTCAATACAACATCGATATCACACTGAACAAACCTTTGAAGCCACAACTGAATGCCATTGGCTACTCACCTGCTAACATTAGCTACCTGGCCTTGTCGCACCACCATTTCGACCATTCCGGCAATGCGAATGATTTCGGAAACGCAACATGGCTTGTACGACAAAATGAGTTTGATGTAATGTTTCCCAAAGACACTGCGGCAGTTGACAAGCCATCGACCTATTCTAAGCTTCGAAATAGCAAAAGAATCATTATTGATACAGATGCATATGACGTTTTTGGAGATAGCACTGTGATTATTAAATCCGCGCCCGGTCACACACCCGGTCATCAGGTTTTATTGGTACGTTTACGTAAATATGGAAATATCCTTTTATCCGGGGATCTTTACCACTTTCCCGAGCAGAGATCTCTTGGCGGAATCCCTACGTTTGAATTTAACAAGGAACAAACCCGCGCAACGAGAGCGGAAATTGACATGTACTTGAAAAAAATGAATGCAGAACTATGGATTCAGCATGACTTTGGCGCAAACTTGAAGCTTAGGAAAGTTCCTGAATTCTATGAGTGAATCTCGCCGGATGAAGGAACACAAAATCAAAGTAATCTACTGCACCGGCTCGCCAGCTTACGGAATGATTTAACCCCGGCCCGCAGATGGCCTCAAAAGAATTTGTTAATTTACGTCGGGAAACACACCGGAAACACCACGTTCACCCGTCCGTGGACCCGGGAGTGGCTCAAAAAAAGCAAATTCGACACCTAACGACGGACCGGGATACGGAGGTACTTACAAATGGATTCCATCTACGCCATACAGGAACGGGAGATTAGTGACGAGCTTTGGAGTCAATTCAAAGCCGGCGATCCTGATGCCCTGGGCCGGCTGGCGGATATCCATCACCGGAGCCTGCTCAATTACGGGACCAAATTCTCCCGTGACCTGGAATTTATCCGTGATTGTATCCAGGATGTTTATCTCCAGTTGTGGGAAAGAAAGCTTTTCCTGGCCGAGGACACCATGGTGAAACCTTACCTGTTCAAATCGTTGCGTAATAAAATCTTCAAGGAAAGTGTTCGCCTGAAACGCCTTGGCGAGTCGTCAGAACTGCTGTTCGAACCTGAGGATTCTTCGGGTACTATCGAGAGCAGCCTGATTGAAGACGAACTTCAGAATCGGGAATTGTACCGGCTTAATCGAATCATTTCCGGCCTTTCCAAGCGGCAGCGCGAGATTGTTTACCTTCGTTATTATCAGGGGCTCTGCAACGATGAGATTGCTGAAATTATGGATATCGGCAAACCCGGCGTGGCTAATCTCCTCTCTAAAACCCTGCGTGAAATGCGCGAACAATGGGGTGCTTACCTTTGGGCCTTTTGCTGCTATTTTCTTTGGCTAAAAGGGCATTAGGGGATATTTTGAAGGCCTTCTCAAAATTTTTTGAAAAATAATGATGATAAACCGATGATCTGCGGATAATCATACCAAAAGGGTGTGTACGTGCACATCGTGAATCTGTCCAGCCGTCATTTATGAGCAACGAAAGCAATATCGGATTTGAAGAATTAGCGGGTAACCACGCATTTCGGAAGTGGATTTTGAACCCGGCGGATTCTTCTGCGTCTTTCTGGGAAGGCTGGATGAAAGAGGACGAAAGCAGGCGCGAAGCGGTGGAAAAGGCCAGGTTGTTTGTAATGGCTTTGGAAGAGCAGTTCGGGGAAATTACCGATGAAAATATAGTGCAGGAAGATATCAGGAAGCTGATCGATGGTGTGAAAAACAGAGACATCCGGACTTCCGCCATCTCAGGTTCACGCAGTATTTTAAGAAAAGGTTACTTCTGGCGGATCGCTGCCTCATTGATTCTGTTGGGAAGCCTGGGGCTATGGTATTCGCAAATGAAAAAGACCGAAGTGCCGGTTATCGTGCAGACTTATACAGGCTCGAAAAATACGGAATGGCTTACCAAAGTGAATAGCGACGATCAGACATTGACGGTTTTGTTGAGTGACGGCTCTGTCGTGATGCTGGAAAAGGGAGGAGAATTGATCTACCCTGCCGATTTTTCGGGAAAAAACCGGGCCGTGTATTTAAAAGGGGATGCATTTTTCGACGTGACGAAGGATGCACGAAAGCCTTTCCTGGTCTTTGCAGGTCAGACAGTAACCAAAGTGCTGGGCACCAGCTTTCGGGTTAGAACCAATAAGGACGATGGCGGTGTGATGGTGGCGGTGAAAACCGGAAGAGTGTCGGTGTACAATCAAAATGAGTTCAGGAATGATGGCGCCGACTCGGCCGCAAGCGTTGTATTGACGCCCAACGAAGGGGTTGTTTTTAGCACAAAGGCCAAAAAGAACGAAAAGGAGGTAATCCGTGACCTGACGATACTCGAAAGCTTACCCGATGACTCGGATGTCGTTTTTGAAGAACGGCCGGTTTCTGAGGTTTTAGACAGTATTGAAAAGAAATACGGGATTGAAATTGACTATGATGAGGCTCGGATGTCTTCCTGTGTCGTATCGACGGTTTTCAGGGAAGAAGGATTGAAACAAAGGCTACATGCAACCTGCACGGCAATCGGAGCAACGTATAGTATAAAGGGTGAGAAAGTTGCCGTGCATTTAGCCAAAGGCTGTAAATGAAAATGTGAATCTACTACCTAACCTATATCGTAACCTTTAAACCGCTTTCCTGCCTATGAATTAGTCGTATTCGCAAAAAAAGCCAGCAGTGTTTGCCCCACTACTGACTTCCATTTTTCCCGGAGCTGTGCAAGCGTCCTTCGCAAAAAGGACACGGGAGCAATTTGTCCGATTCTGAAAAGAACAAATCATTCAAAAGTATGAAAAAACGTCGACAAAGACCTCAGCTGTTACTGATAGCAATGAGAATTTCATTTTACCAACTTTTACTGGCCGGTTTGTTCGCGGGGGTTTCGTTCGCGAACAACGCGGATGCGCAGGAACTTTTAAAGCAAAAGGTGTCCATTCATGTTAAAAATCAGGAGATTAAGAATGTTCTGAAAGAACTTGATAAAACTTGCGACGTACATTTTACCTATGCGCCGTCGATCTTTCCGGCCCGGTATCGGGTAAATATTCAGGTAAACAACAAGTCGCTGGGAGAAGTTTTGGATGAGCTGCTTACCCCACTGGAGGTCAGCTATCAGGTAGACGGCCAGCAAGTGATCCTCCAAAAGGAGAAAAGTGAGTCCGACCCGACGACCGACGAAGTAAACAATGCTACCTCTCTGGACAAACAGATTAAAGGAACCGTGAAAGACGAAAAAGGCGAGCTCCTGGCCGGCGTTACGATCATGGTAAAAGGGTCGAATCAGGGAACGGTTACGGATGCGGCGGGGAGTTTTTCGCTCAATTTGTCGGATACGGATGTGAGTACCGCCGTACTGGTTTTTAGTTTTGTGGGATACCAGTCCACCGAGGTTCCGGCTAGCGGGCAAACAGTTTTTGACATTGCCCTGCAGCCGTCGGTGAACCTGTTGGAACAGGTGGTCGTAACAGGCTACGGATCCAAAAAGGCTAAATACCTTTCCAGCTCCGTCGCAGTGATACCCAATGAGAAATTGCGGGATGTGACTTCGAATGAGCTGTCGAGCCTTTTGCAAGGTAAAGCTCCCGGCGTAGTGGTATCAACCAGCTCGGGAGATCCTACCAGCGGGTCGAACATTCTGATCCGCGGGGCAGGTACCATTTCGGCCAGCACAGCGCCGTTGATCATTGTGGACGGGAATATCGGCGGATCTTATAATCCTACTGATATCGAGTCTGTTACTGTTTTGAAAGATGCTGCCGCTACCGGTCTGTACGGCTCCCGGGCCGCGAATGGGGTGATCATCATCACGACCAAGATGGGGAAAGCCGGAAAGACCAAAATCGATTTCAGTACCACTTTGGGCTTTGCCGAGGCGACCACCGGAAAGTTCAAACTGATGAATTCCCAGCAGTTGTACGATTATCAGAAAACGTTTTACGACCGCGACCCGTCCATCGTCAATACCAATACCGACTGGTGGGACCTGGCATTCAGAAAGGGTTTCGTGAACAGCTACACCTTGTCGGCGTCGGGCGGTACAGAAAAGACTCAGTTCTATGTTTCCGGTAACTATTACAAGGAGCAGGGGACCGTTCTGGAAAATGATAAAACGGGGTATAATTTCCGGTCTAATATTACTTCTCAATTGACCAAGAAGCTGAAATTGAGCGTATTGTTCAATGGTATTTTCACACAGGATAATTACGAAAACAGTGGTACGCTTTACGACGCCTATGTAAACATGCCTTTCGATGCGGCATATGATGCCGACGGAAGCCCCATCGACGGCCGGACTGCGACCAACTGGCAGGGTAGGGACCGCGAAAACTTCCTACATTCCCTTCCATACAACTATTCGAAAGCAAGGAGTCTGAATGTCAATACGGACGTCAACCTGGATTACGCCATCACGCCCAAGCTGACATTCTCGACCTATAACCGCGTTCGTTTTTTCGACTATAAAGACGCCAGTTATTACGATAAAAGAACCAAGCAGGGTGGTGCGAACGGGGGCGAATTGTACAATTCCCGGTCTTATACCAGCCGCATACTCACTTCGAACAGATTGCGGTATGAGGAGAGTTTCGGATTGCATAACCTGGCTGTGCTCGCGGTAGGCGAAGCGGAGCGCAATTATTATGACGATGCGGCCATTTCGGGAAAAGGGCTTCCTCCGGGAAGAGACGTAATGTCGGTAGCCACGGATATCATCAATAACCCGACGGGCGGCAATGACCAATATAGTTTCAGCAAATACCTCGCGCAGGCCGACTACAATTTTGACAACCGTTATTTCGCGATCGCATCTTTTGTTCATGAGTATTCTTCCAAATTCGGAAGCAATAACCCGGCGGGTAACTTTTATCAGTTGGGCGGCTCGTGGATCGTCAGCAATGAAAGCTTCATGAAGGAATGGAAAACCATCAGCTTTTTGAAATTCCGCGCGAGCTACGGAACCGTCGGTAATGCGGATGGTATATCCAACTACGCGGCATTGGGGCTATACAGCATCTCACAGGACGCCAGTTATGCCGGACTCCCGGGAGCCGCTCCCTCGCAGAAGGGCAATCCTGATTTGTCATGGGAGAAAATGAAAACAGCCAATATCGGTGCGGAAATTGGTTTGTTCAACAACAGACTCGATCTGACCGTCGACGCGTACGAGAAAAAATCCAGCGCACTTTTGTACAAGCAACCTTTGCAGGCTACAACCGGTTACAGCTATCGCTGGGTAAATGCCGGGGCTGTCAGAAACCGGGGTATGGAGTTCAGCGCCACTTCGAAGAATATCGTCGGTGCATTTAACTGGGAAACTAACCT
>CAMLNK010000233.1 GCA_946481035.1 uncultured Dyadobacter sp.
CCGAGGCGCCGGTCGTTGCCGGATCGACTTCGTGATAGGTTTGCAGGAATTGGGAAATCCAGTTGGCGATACCCTGCTCGGTGCCCACGTACGCAAATATGCCCAGGAAAAACAGCCATACCAATCTGTTCTTCGCCAGTTCCCCGAATGATTTCCCAACATCGATCCGCTCGTCTTCCAGCAGTTCCACTTTCGGGAATTTCACCAGCGCAATCACCACCACCATAGCCAGTGCAATCACCGCGAAAACCCAGTAGAGCGAAACCCATTTCAGGTTTTCGGGCACCAGTCCATTCAATATATCAATCAAAAATCCGGAATTGCCGGAATGTACATTCAATACCAGATAACTATAAAGCAATGGGCTGAGAAACGACGCCGCGCCAAAAAACAGCTGCGCCAACACCGAATAGAACGCAAATTTCTCCTCCCCGCCCGAAACCCTCAGCAGCGGGTTAATCACCACCTGCAAAATGGCCATTCCAATGCCGATTAGAAATAGTGAAGTTAATGCTATCGAAAAGCCCGGTATCAATGCAAAGAGCAATGCACCGCCGAATGCTAACAGAAACGCACCTATCAGCATTACTTTTTCACCAAACTTCTCCACCATCAGCCCCGCCGGAATCGACATCACACCATAAGCAACGAAGAATGCAAATGGCAGGAAACCCGCCAGACCAATGCTCAGGTCGAAGCTTTTGACAATGTCGGGAATGATCGGACCGAGGATATTGGTCAGAAAGGAAATGACGAAAAAGATCAGGAAGATCAGTACTACGATGAAAATATTCCTTTGCATGAGAAGGTTCCGTGGTTTTGTAACCTAATTTAAGTTAAATCCGCATTACATCAATCGTCGAGCAATGCCGCTGCGCCCAGTAAGGCGATATTCTCGTTTTCGGACAACAGTAATGTCAGTTTTTTCAAAGATTCGGGGTAGGCAAAATCCTGGATACTTTCCAGCATGCTTTCCTGGAAAAACCGGTTGGCCTTCGCAATGGAACCGCCCATGACGATCGCCTCGGGGTCGTAGGTGTACATAATGGCCTTGACTACCGCCCCCAAATGCACCCCGAATTCCTCCCAAACCTCGATCGCTTTCTTGCTGCCTTTCAACGCCGCCTCGTGCGCCGCGAATGCATCGATACCCAGGGAATCTTCGAAAAAACGGCTGCACACATAGTTTTCCAATATGGAGTCCTTGTAAGGCAGCATCCCTATTTCTCCTGCTCCGCAATTCCTGCCGGCATATAAATGGTTATCGACGATAATGCCCGAGCCCAGGCCCGTCCCGATCGCCATCCCGATCACCGACTGGAACTTGCGCGCCAGTCCGAAACGGTGCTCGCCGAGTACGAAGCAGTTCACGTCATTATTCACCGAAACCGGCAGATTGAACTCCTTTTCCACAATGTCGCGCAATGCGACTTCTTCCCAGGAAGGGATATTCATGACATTATACACAATGCCTTTGTTTACATCCACCACCGAAGGCACGCCGATACCAATACCCTTCACCGGGTAGGCCGTCAACGGACGGATCACCTCCATCAGCTGGTCAAGCGTAGCCGACAGCGAGTGTTTGTTGGCCAGTAATGTCTGTGTTTGCCGGGTAATGCGGCCACCCGATTCGATACCGGCACGGATATTCGTGCCGCCGAGATCTACACCAATGTTCATCGACGGAGAGAGGGGTTGAGCGATAAGCGCGTAGTTAAACCATTTAGTTCGGTCAACGGGCTGTGACTACGCTGCTGCGGCTCGATCGTCCGGCCAGATCGAAGCTTTTCAGCGTAACAGTACCCGAAACTTTCACAGGATTTTCATAAAGCTGCGAAGTTTCGGTAGGCTCGGAGCCGTCGGTCGTGTAGCGGATCGCCAGGCCCGGCAGTTCCACATTCGCTTTCAGCATTCCGTTTTCTATGATCGCGCCCGGTTGAGGCAGGCGGTAATTATAGCCCCCGTTGATATACTTTAGTCTCGGGAGGTGCTTTTGGGCTATCGAGTTTGCAAAAATATTCCAGCCTTCGGCCATCATGGCTTTTCTGGCGGCATCGTCGGCCACATTTTCCCACTTCCGTTCGGCTGCCCAGGCGCTTTCGGAGAAGCCCAGGAGCTTCGGCAGGATCGAATATTCCATCATGTCCCGGCCCTTGATCGTCTCGCTCCAAAGCTGCGCCTCAATGCCGTACACATTCTTCCGTGCTTCGGGTTTCATCAATTGCTTACCCACAAACTCCTGCTTCATCGGCTTGCCCATCGAAGTTTCCTCGGTAGTACGGAACATATTAAACGGCGCAAATGCCCAGTTGTCGCGCGTGTCCACAAACCCGCCCCAGTATAAGCCGGGTTCTTTGGGGTCGTTGTTATACGACATGTCGAAATAGAAGTTGGTCACATTGCAAAGTACCACCGGATACCCCGCATTAGCCAGACGGTTACCTAAATCGACATCATACACATTATTCCAAACGTACGGGTACACCTGGTGCCCTACAAACTCCGGGTTCGCGAGGTAGGCGCCGGTTTCTGTTTTATTCAATGCCACTTCCTCCCAGCCATGCACTTTCAGGTTACGCTTTTCGAGCATAGGCAGGAGTTTTCTGAAAAAATAGCTTTGCAAATAGCGGGGGCCTTTCACCTCGGGATGCTCCTTCAACAGCTTGGCCGCCATCGGCGACTTCGTCCAGACGCCATCCGCCACCTCGTCACCGCCGGTGTGGAAAGTATCCATTTTTAAACCCGCCTGCTCGTACAGCTTCGCGATTTCATCCACCACTTTCACAAAGAAATTGTAAGTCGATTCCCGCGCCGGGCTTACTACATTGTTCTTATATCCCTGCGCCGAAATATAAACCGACTTGTCGTCCGGGTCGATAAGGCGGTACTCGTTCGCTTCCTTCTCCTTGCCTTCCTTCATCAACCGCTCATACCGCGCCTCCATCGATTTGATAGCGGCCAGCGCGTGGCCCGGGAAGTTCAGTTCAGGGATAATTTTAATGTGCCGCTCGTGGGCGTATTTGAGTATTTCAACGAAGTCGGCCTTCGTGTAATAGCCGCTTCCGTGCTTGCCTTTCTCATTAGCAACCGGCCCGGAACCGTAGCCCGGGTGCAATGCGTTCGCGTTCATGCCCGATGTGTGCTGGCGTTGCGCGCCCACCTGCGTGAGCTCGGGAAGGCCGTCGATCTCGATGCGCCAGCCTTCGTCTTCCGTCGTATAAAGTAATAAGTGATTCACCTTATAGCCCGAAAGCAGGTCGATAATGCGTTTGACCGACTCTTTCGTCTGAAAATTACGTGCTACATCCAAATGCAAACTCCGGAACTGGAACCGCGGCGCATCCTGCACCTGCACAAATCCAAAACCGACCGAAGCGACGGGTTTCTGGTAAGCGTCTGTCGGAGCAAGCTGCAAAAGGCTCTGAACACCGTAGAAAACGCCCGCGGCATCACTACCCTCAATGGTAATGCCCGTTTGACCGATATTCAGGTTATAGGCTTCGGTAGAAACGCCATTCACCGCCACTTTGCCGGTTTTCAAAACGATGGCTGCTTCCTCTGACGATGGCTTATTGGGAAGTCCGGCCTGGATCGGCAGATCCGTCCCTGTTAGTGTCTTTAACTTGCTGATCAGGTATTTCGCCTCATTTTCAAGCCCGTCCTGGTAATACACATTCGTTTTGCCAGTGAGCGAGAATGTACCCGCGCCCGGAACGAGCTTCACAGGACTTGGAATGATTTTTAAAAGTTGCTCCTCTCCTATTTTGGTAAATCCGGTGTTGGCTTTATACCGCGTTTCGGCCGTCGGCACTTCTTTCAAATCCATTTTGCCGCGCAGGATCTGCTCTTTGGTAGTGAATGGCTCGATGGTATAATCAGCCACCTCAACGATTTCCTTTTCCTTACCCTCATTATCATAAAACACGAAATACAGACCCAGCGGCGCATCCGTTTCCTTCACCACGCCTTCGGTACCCGTGTAATGGATCACCACCGAATCGCCCGGCGCGAGCTTGAAATCCTTTGCGGCAATCATTTGGTACCAGTCGCCATTGATATGCTCGACAATAGCCGGCTCCGGTGTTTTGTTCGACTGGATCGGCCTGGGCGACATATTCCAGAATAGCTTCCAGTTGGAGCCGTCCAATGTAAAATCGCTGCCGTTGCGGATCGTAAACTGCGCCTCAAACCTTCCCTCAGGCTCGATAAAATTGCTGACAAGTTTCCATGAAACCCCGATTTTCTCGGCCTGTTCTTTGGTTACATTGCCCGATTTGTTACAGCTCGCAAATAGCAGCATACCAAATAGGATCAGCGAAAGCGGGAATAGTTTCTTCATAGGGTTAAAAAGGCTGGGGATGATTTTTCGGGTGTTCAGGATACAACTTCCTAATTACTGACAATTGCGCAAAATATACTAGTGCAGGGTGCAAAAAGCGTCGGGAATAGCCCGTTTGCGTGCCGCCTCCGTACATAACCCTATAAAACGGCTGATATGGAAAACCCTTCGGGCTCAGTGTCCCGGTTACTTTCGCTGGATGCAATGCGTGGCTTTACCATTGCGGCCATGATCATGGTCAACTTTCCGGGACATGAGGACTTCGTGTTCCCGACGCTCCGGCATACGAAATGGAACGGGCTCACATTTACGGACCTCATCGCGCCTACGTTCCTTTTTATCGTGGGTGTTTCGATTACACTGGCCTATTCCAAAAAACTCGGCGCGCCGAAGGGGCCGCTATACCGTAAAATCATCGTCCGTTCGCTGAAAATATTTGCCGTCGGCATGTTCCTCAATATGCTGCCCAATTTCAACTTTTCGGACCTGCGCTATACCGGCACGCTCCACCGCATCGCGATCGTGTTCCTCGTATGCGCGATATTGTTTTTAAATACTAATTGGAAACAGCAACTCGGCATCGCCAGCACCATTCTGATACTCTATTGGCTCGCTTTGACCACCATCCCCACGCCCGGGATCGGTAAAGTCATGCTCGAACCGGGCGTAAACCTTGCTGCGTGGGTCGATCAGCAGTACTTACCCGGCAAAATGTGGCAGGGTAACTGGGACCCGGAGGGAATTTTGAGCACATTTCCGTCCATAGTGACGACCATTACCGGTATGCTTGCAGGCAGATTAATGCTTCTGTCGCTTTCACCCAATGAAAAAAGCAACTTCCTGCTGACCGCCGGGTTTGCCACTGCCGCATTGGGCTACTTCTGGAACCTGATTTTCCCTACCAACGAAAGCCTCTGGACAAGCTCTTTCGTACTCGTAACGTCGGGCTTTGCTTCTATGCTGCTCGGGGCGTTGTATTTTCTGATTGACATTCGTGGTTGTACAAAAGGCATTTCACCGGGTGTCATTTTCGGGGCAAATGCAATCACGGCATACGTTCTGGCCGATATTCTTGCATTGCTATTTTACATTATGCCCATCGGCGGCGATACTTTGAACCACCATACCGTGGCCGCCCTCTCCCAAACGGGAATAGACCCGCGCCTTGCCAGCATGTTTTTCGCGCTCTTTTTTGTGTGTATCAATTTCATCCCGGCCTACGTGCTCTATCAAAAACGGATTTTCATCAAGCTCTGACCCATGCTTCACCGAACGCGGCTTCTTATCCTGCTACTCCTCACCCTACGGACCGGCTTTGCCTTTTCGCAATCCATCGATTTATCCAAAAGCCAGATTTTCAGCCCTACCGACAAAACAGCATTGCTCAGAAGCATTGAAATACTACAAAGTGAAGTGGAAAAGCGGACCGGCATTAAACTACCCATCGCCAAAAAGCTTCCTAAAACCGGTAGCGTGATCCTGATCGCCATGGAGAGCGAATTGGGCAAATTACCGGAGCCCTACAAAAGCGCCGTGGCCGCATTACCCGAAACGAAAAGCGAGGGTTTCAAACTGGCAGCAGGCCCTTCGAATACGATTGTTATAGCAGGAAAAGATGCGCGGGGGATTTTGTACGGTGTAGGGCGATTCCTGCGGAAAGCGGAAATGACCCGCGGCAAGTTGCAGGTTAGCGGCCGGTTGGCGATCAGTACCAGCCCGAAATACCCGATGCGCGGGCATCAGCTGGGTTACCGGCCCAAAACGAACGCGTATGATGCATTCACCGTCGCCGGTTTCGACCAGTACATTCGTGAACTGGCACTATTTGGGGCAAATACCATTGAAATACTCCCTCCGCGCACCGACGACGACGCTACCAGCCGGCATATGAAAATCCCGGCAGCGCAAATGATCGTCGAGCAATCGCGCATTTGTAACTCGTACGGTCTCGACGTGTCGATCTGGTATCCGAATATGGGTAAAAACTACATCCACCCCGATTCGATTGCCAAAGAGCTGGCCGAACGCGAGCAGGTATTTGCGAGCTTGCCCAGGCTCGATGGCGTGTTTGTACCCGCGGGCGACCCGGGCGAGTTGGAGCCGGATGTACTTTTCGCGTGGTTGGGAAAAGAAGCGGCAGTATTGCAGAAATATCATCCCAAGGCCAAAATCTGGGTTTCGCCCCAGGTGTTCCGGCCTACCCAACAATGGTTCGATGCGTTTTTCAGCCATGCCAACAAGGAATATCCCTGGT
>CAMLNK010000234.1 GCA_946481035.1 uncultured Dyadobacter sp.
GCGGGGAATTTATCTCGTTAACGGACATCGCACGGCAAAAAGATCGAGCCCCGGGCCTGGTAATTTCAAACTGGATGCGTAACAGGTTCACCATTGAATTCAACGGCCTTTGGGAGCAAATGCACAATCCTAATTTTAAACTACTCGATTTCGAGTATATTAAAAATGAAGCCGGGAGCAACAGCTATGTGTTGACTCCAAAACATTGGGTCGAGACGACGAACGCAATAGGTATCATCTCCAAACCGGGCCGGTACAACGGCGGCACATTCGCGCACAAGGACATCGCCTTTGAATTCGCCTCCTGGATCTCTCCCTCATTTAAACTCTATTTAATCAAAGAATTCCAGCGGTTAAAAGATGAAGAAAACAACCGCCTGGAACTCGATTGGGACTTGCGGCGCAGCCTGGCCAAGATTAATTACACGATCCATACCGATGCCGTCAAGGAAAATCTGATCCCGAAAGAGCTCGATCCGGTAGCTATCGGTAAGATTTATGCCGAAGAAGCCGACATTCTGAACCTGGCGCTGTTCGGTATGACCGCCCGTGAGTGGGCGAAAATGAATCCAAATCACGGCAACCTCCGCGATTCGGCGACGCTTGAACAACTCGTTGTACTTTCGAATCTGGAAAGCATCAATGCAATGCTGATCGGTCAGGGACGACCGGCAGCGGAAAGGGCCATGGAACTAAACAGGATTGCCATTATTCAAATGAAATCGCTGGTTGCTAATCTTTCACTGCAAAAAGCGGCTCTTACATTAAATCAATCAAAGTGATAATTATTAACTTTGCATAAATGAAATTTATAAGACAGTCAAAATGAACATCCAACAACTGGAATATATCGTCGCCGTCGACAACCATCGCCATTTCATACAGGCTGCGGAGCACTGCAATGTGACGCAGCCTACGCTTTCGATGATGATCCGCAAATTGGAGGAGGAGCTTTCAGTGAAAATTTTCGATCGGACAAAACAACCGATCGTGCCCACCAGCGTCGGGCGCGAGATTATCGACCAGGCAAAAACCATTTTACGCGAAACATCGCGAATCAATGAAATAGCCAAGCATTTCAATGGCGACCTTTCAGGCGAGCTGCACGTAGGTGTCATCCCCACCATCGCGCCTTACCTGCTGCCGCATTTCGTGAATCCGTTTATTTCAAATTTCCCGGACATCAAACTCCACGTTTCGGAAATGATCACCGACCGCATCATTACCGCATTGAAAATGGGGAATCTGGATGTAGGCATCATAGCGTCCGTTTCGGAAGAGAACAGTTTGCAGGAAATTCCGCTCTACAAAGAACGCTTTTATGCATACGTGTCTGAAAAGACCGATTTGTACGCCAAACAATACATCCTCCCTTCGGACATCGAACCCAATGAGCTCTGGCTCCTGGAAGAAGGCCATTGCTTCCGCACACAAATCCAGCGGTTGTGCGAGCTAAGCCGCAGCAGCCAGTTCGGCAGTAGTTTCAGTTACCGCTCAGGCAGCATCGAAACGCTCATCCGCATGGTCGAACGCAACGGCGGCATCACTATCCTGCCGGAAATGGCCGTAATGGAGCTATCCGAGGAACGCCGGAAACACATCCGCCATTTCCGCTTCCCTGAACCCGCCCGCGAGGTATGCCTGGTCGTTAACCGAGAGCAGATGAAAGCCCGGCTCATCGGCGCATTGCAGGAAGGGATCATGGCCCATTTGCCGGAGGGGATATTGGAGAAGGAATTGGAAGTTAGGGTTTTATAGGATTACACTATTAACTCCAGAGCAAATTATCGGGAGGCCTCATTGCAGAAAACCTCCCCAAATAAATCCTTCAAACACCCTGACGGGGTGCCTGCCGATCACATAAGATTCACTGATATCCAGGTTCTTTGCCAACGATTCAGTATTCTTCAAGTCAGCCTCTGTCGCGGTTTCCTTTACTTCAAAACATTGTTTTTGATCGAGGATGAAATCGATCTCTCGACCGGTTTTGAGCTGATAGTAAGCGACTTCGCCGTGATGCATTAACTGATTGAAAACTGCATTCTCAAACTTCGAGCCGCTGCTTAATTCGCCTGTCAGCGAAGCAATTCCATTATCTAAAAAATAGATTTTCTTCGCCTTCACTATCTCGCGGTCCGGACTGTTTGCCAGAACCGGAATCGTCCTGATCAGATAGCTTTTTTCCAAAAGATCAAGGTAGTTCTCCACCGTCTGCCGCGCCATGCCGGTCAGGCTCGTGAGTTTTGAAACATCCAGTTTGGTGCCGATCCGTACCGAAAGTAGTTTGATTAGCTTAAACAGATTCGTTGGATTCCTAATATCGGCAAGCCATGTGAGGTCAAAATTGATATATGAGCTGATTATATCACTGATCAGGTCACGTTTGTCCTCTGCGGATTCTGCCAGAACTACCTCCGGAAATCCGCCGAAGTCGATATACTCATTGTAATAACCTTTCAGCCGCTCATATTCGGTACGGACAAATCTGGTGGCGTGTTTCACATCTATCCTGGTTGCCCGAACATCTTTGAATGCCAGTAACTCCCCAAAAGTCAATGGATAAATCTCAAAAATCTTTTTCCTGCCTGCAAGCGACTCGGAGAACTGGTTCTTCATGTAATAAGCACTCGAACCAGTGACGATAAACTTGATGTCGTAGCTATCGTACAGGTATTTGAGTACACTCGGCAAGTTGGGCACCAGTTGAATTTCATCAATGCATATCAGCACCTTCTTCGAAAAGTCTGTCCCTTGCCGGCTCAGCGCCTGCACGATGGTTTCGTAGTTCGACTCGGAGAATAGGGCGCGAGTATCGATTCTTTCCAGATCGAAATAATGCTTTTGTGGAATATCACACTGCGCCATCAACTGTTTCAGGAGCGTGGTCTTCCCTGTCCGCCTCATGCCCGTGAGAACGGTAATTTGTTTTTTAGTTGAATGCGCGAGAAGCTTGGAATAAATGCAGCGTGTGACGAACATAGATTTACTATTTTCAAAGTGCACTGCAAATATAGTTATACTATTTTATAAGTTCACTCTCAAAATAGTATAACTATTTTATAACTACACTTTGAGAATAGTTAAGAAATTCTGCCAGCCCGCCCTTTCAAATATTCCTCAATCTGCTCCAAACTCAGCGCATTAAAGGTCATATCCTTCGTCAAACCGCCTTTTCTTGCATTGGCTACACCGTAATGCATGTCGAGGTAGCCTTCCATCGCATGGGCGTCCGGGTTAATGCTGAGCATTACGCCTTTTTCCATGCAGTAGGAAATCCAACGCCAGTCCAGGTCCAGGCGCCAGGGGGAGGCGTTGATTTCGATCACTACGCCGTTGGCAGCGCAGGCGTCGATAATTACCTGATGGTCGATCGGGTAGCCTTCCCGGGACAGGAGCAGGCGGCCGGTTGGGTGGCCTAAAATGGTGGTATAAGGATTTTCGATGGCCCTAAGCAGGCGCGTTGTCGCCTTTTCGAGGGTCATTGAGAGATTACTGTGTACAGAGGCAACGATATAATCGAATGAAGCGAGCACATCCGCAGGGTAATCGAGCGAGCCGTCGCCGAGGATGTCTGATTCTATTCCTTTGAGGATTTTGAATGGTTTGGCCGGATTCTCCGATGCGAAGCGTGCATTGAGCCTCGCGATTTCTTCGTGCTGACGGATCACTTCTTCCACTTTCAGCCCCTGCGCGTAGGTGGCGGTTTGGGAATGGTCGGCGATGCCGAGGTATTCAAAACCGAGCTCCCGGCAGTACAGCGCCATTTGTTCGAGGGTATGCTGCCCGTCGGAATAGGTACTGTGGTTGTGCAGAATACCTTTAAGATCATCCCAGGTCACAAGCTGATCGGCCGTACGGGTTTCTGCCCATGCAAACTCCCCTGCCCCTTCGCGCATTTCGGGCACGATGTAGGGTAAGCCTGCTTTTTCGTAGATGGCGTGCTCGGTGTCTGCGGTTTCATAATAAGCATGCCGCCAAATAGTATTACCCGATGTTCCGGCCAGTCCGAGGTGATCTTCACCGGCAGTTTCGAGAAAAAGTTCATTCACCAATCGCTCTGGTTTTACGGCCACGATTTCAATCGCAACTGCCACATCCTGCACATTGCCCCGCCATACAAACGGCGACGATATTTTCTCATCCTGCACAAGTATCTCGATTGTGCCAATGGTATTCTGCAAGAGCGCCGGAGAATCGGTACCCACCAGAATGCGGATCGACTCCACCACTTCCGATTTCCTCCGCACTTCTCCTGCTACTTCTACCTGGTCAAATGTCTTTTTCAATTCACTTGCAATCAATTGGGCCACTGCTTCCGCTTTGTCCATGCGCAGTTTTCCGGCCTGGTCTTTCAGAAATGCCAGCGAATCGAGGATCTTTTGCTGGGTATTAGCCCCGAAACCCTTCACTTTGGCAACAGTACCATTTAAACATGCCAGTTCCAGTTCGTGCAGGTTGTCAATACCGAGCTCCTGCCAGAGTACAGCGATCTTCTTAGGACCGATACCTTTGATATTGAACATTTCCATCACGCCCAGCGGAGTGTTCGCAATCAGTTCTTCCAACTCGGGAAAGGTGCCGGTTTTCGCAATTTGCACGATTTTCGTGGCGGTACTCTTCCCAACCCCCTGCAATTTGGTAAGCTCCTGCTCGGTCATGAATTGCAGTTCGCTTTCCTTGTATTTATCCAGGTAAAAAGCCGCTACGGAATACCCTTTGATCTTGAAAGGATCGGCATTGTGCAGTTCCAGCAGCTTGGCAGTTAGTTCGAGGACTTCTACGATTTCAGAATTACTCATGGGGATCGGGATTGATGAATTCATTGCGAATTACGAAGTATGGATCAGCATTTGCAAGCGTACGACCTGCCTCAGCGGCCATTGCAGAGTAAATATTCCCAAAAAAAATATTTATAATGATAATTGGCTCCGGCCGAATAGCCGACGGGGCCTGCATTAAAGTATATCCAACAACCATTTCAAAAACTCTGACCATATTTTAATCCAATGAATGTAGATCAATTGAAAAGCTACCGCGAGGAGATCCGCCAGCATTTGACCAATGAATTGCTTCCTTTTTGGGAAAATCGCGCTGTGGACAAAGAAAACGGCGGTTTTATTACCCATTTCGATAACGCTGGTAATGATTCGGGTGAGGACGAAAAGTCGCTGATCGCGCAAACACGCACGGTTTATACTTTTTCCTCGGCGCACCGCGCAGGGTATGGCGAGGGTCGTTACGCCGAAATTGCCCGTCACGGGGTGGATTTTCTGATCAACAAGATGTGGGACAATGAATATGGCGGGTTTTACTGGCTGATGGACCGCAAAGGCAATGTCAAAATCGACGAAAAGATCGTCTACGGGCACAGTTTCGCGATTTACAGTCTGGCAGAATATACCTTAGCCACCGGGGATCCGCGCGGACTGGAATATGCCGAAAAGGTTTTCGATTTGTTACAAAAACATGGTGCGGATACCTATTACGGAGGTTACTTCGAAATGTTCCACCGCAACTGGGACTTGAAAGGCCCCGGTGCCGCCGGCGGCGACCGCAAGACGCTCGATGCGCATATGCACCTCATGGAGGCATTCACTACGCTATATGAAGCGTCGGGCAAGCAGGTTCATCGCCGCAAGCTCGTTGAAATCATCAATTTGCTGATCAACAAGATCATGCACCCGCAATACAAAACGGGCATTCCGCAATTCTGGGAAGACTGGACGGTGGCGCCGCAAATCAAATTCGACATTATCTGGGGCTGGGACCGCTTCACCGAGGATGGCCTGAAAAGCGCCGCCGAAGATAACACCAGCTACGGCCACAACGTAGAGTTCGCGTGGCTGCTCATGCACGCGCTCGACATCGCGGGCATTCCTTACGACGAATATCACGACCAATTAAGAGCCTCTTACGACCACGCCGTGGAGCACGGCATCGACTGGGAGTTCGGCGGCGTGTACGTGGAGGGCTCGCACGCAGGCGAGGTATACGACCGCGAGAAGGAGTTCTGGCAGCAGGCCGAGGTCATTATCGGGATGCTCGACGCTTACCGGGTTTATGGCGATGAAAAGTACTTGAAAGCCTACGATGCCACCCACCGCTTTGTATTTGATAAAATGATCCACCATTCGGTAGGCGAATGGCTGCCGCTGCTTACACGCCAGGGCGAGCCGATCTGGAAGCATATGAGCCATTCCTGGAAAGTGAATTACCACTCGGTGCGCTCGATGGTGCAGGGAGTAGTCCGTTTGAACAAGCTGATTGGAAGCAATTAGCCACGATTTTGGACGTTCCGTGTAAATTTTTGCTCAGTGATTAGTTCGAAATACCTGCCGGAGGCGGCTTTTTGAACTGGAATGGTTGTTTCAAATGATAATGCACAATGCGCTTGAAAGGGCGCCATTATCAAACCAAAAACCACACAATCATGAGCTCATTCACACAACAAGTAAAAGGTAACTGGAACGAACTCAAAGGAAAGTTCAAGCAACAATACGCTGACTTGACTGACGACGACCTGCTTTATGAAGAAGGAAAAGAAGACGAACTTCTTGGAAAAATTCA
>CAMLNK010000235.1 GCA_946481035.1 uncultured Dyadobacter sp.
GATCGTCCGCTGCGCTGACAGGGCTGGCAAACGATTCTTGCGCTATCGAAGGAATAATGCTGCCCGCGAGGGCGCTGTTAATGAGGAAATCTCTGCGGGATAGGTTCATGAGGACTGTTCAGGATTTGGTGATAACGAAACTGTGTTTGCCTTTGGCTTTTAACGCCTTGCTGGTGAGGATAATGCGGGTGACCGGCGCGCCGTCCCATTTGGTTTTGAAACTGTTGTATTCCATACCTTCGGTGGAAGGTAGTTCTGTGGAAACTGCCCAGCTCTTCGCGTCATAAGAGAGCGAGACCGTTTTTTTACCAGAAGTTGTCAGGATAATTTTGCCCGGCGTGCCCGTGTCGACTTTGCAGACGGTCATGAATACCTGCTGCAATGAGTCGGGCTTCTGTTTCAGGGCATAATCATCGGAGATTTCAACCACATTTTTACCACGGTTGAGCTTTACCAGCCGGTTCCAGTTTTGTACGCCCGCTTCCTGCGGGTAGGCAGGGGCGATGTCCATCGCCAGCGAAACTTCCTTTTCGTTGACATTGCTTTTGACATTCCTCGCGTTGAACTGCTTTCCGGCCGGTTGCCCGAGCCCGTTGATAATCGGCAGGTTATGGTATTTCGATTGCGTAAACCAGAGCTCGTACCTTTTGGAAGAAAACGTCCGTGCCGTATAATTGCCGCGGCCGGCATCGACTATCACCGGTTCGCCATCGGCATACACAATAAAATCGCCCACGTCATTATGGTTGTGGCTTTCGGCATTGTGGCCGGCGTGTGTGGCCAGGTAAAGGCCGTTGTCGGAGCGGGCGGTGAGTACTTCAATATCGGAAAGCCACGATTGCGCTACTTGTTGGTAAGTTTTGGATGGATCCGGCTTCAACTCGGAGGTCGTCAGAAGGTTCCATACCTTCCTGGGACGCTGGTAACCATTTCCTCCGGTTACCGCACCGAACTGGCCGTAAGCCCACTCGCCGAGCGCGGCCAGTTCGGGGTCCTGAACTGCCTTGCCGAAGCGGTAGAGCATTAATCCGTCGGGTTTCAGTTTCGGATCGGCGTCGGCGAAGTTCACGAAATAGTCGTTGGCAATGTGCACTTTGTACACATAAGCCGCCATTTTACGGATCAGGTCATTGTTGTAAATATTAATTTTTCCATTAGTAGCACTTTCCAGGATCGCGAGCGCGTCGTAGGCACTCGCTCCGGCGGCAAACCAATAGCTGGGACCTTCATCGCAGCCGCCGTCGTCGCCCAGGCTATTGAAATACCGGTCGAGAAACACGGTGTATTGATACGCATTGTCGCTACGCTTTTGGGTGTCTTTTTCGAGTAGCAGATCGGCAATGAGCAGGTTCGAGACGATCCACGGGTTCCAGTTGTTTACCGGATTGGTAGTGCTCAGCCAGCCGTAGCGTTTGGGGTCTTTAAGTGGTTCGAATATCTTTTTGTTGGTTTCAAAATAAATGCGCGGTCGGATCAGCGGAGACATTTTATCCAGTTTCTCACCCAGGAAATAATCGGTGAGTGCCAATACTCCTGCGGTTTCGGCGCCGAACAGGTCCACGGTCGGGTCCTGCACATCGGGCAGGCCGTTTTTAGCCTTTTGCACACTCAAATGCGCAGGCACACCCCAGTAAGTTTCTTCACAAATGGTCCATACGGAGTTCAGAATGGCTTCCATGAACCGGTCTTTGCCCTCCACGGTCTCGGCGAGGACGAGGCTCATCAATTGGTTTCTCCGCCCGAACGACGCAGCTGCGTGCCTTTCGCGGTCGCCGCTGCGCGTAAAATCGAGCAGCAGGCTTGCAGTAACCATTGGAATAGGCTTTTCCAATGCTTCTTCACCGGCTTTGATAATCTTCGCGAGTTCGGCAGGATCGGTTTTGCTGCGCCATTCTTCGGGTGTTTTGGGGTAAGGCGCCCATTGGCCGGGCGGAACGAGGGCTTCGCTGAATGCGCTCTGGCTGTACTTCTGCGCCAGAATGTTACGCTGGGTGACCTGCGCGCCGACAGGCTGGGCGACTCCGGACAATGCGATCGCCAGGGCAAACGCCAGTAGTAGTTTCATCATAACGGCTGTGGTTTAGGAAGTTGAATGTGATTGAATATAAGACTCCATTATCCAGTAGAATCACTTACTTCGGCCTTTAAATTAAAATCAATTAGTATAAAATCCTGAAAAAATATGAATGCCGAGAGTCTGAGCCGCCGTGATTTCCTGAAAGCAGGTGCTGTTGTCTCTTCCTTTATGATCGTGCCCCGGCACGTGCTCGGACGAGGCTACAAAGCGCCGAGCGACATGATTTCGCTGGGTTTTATCGGCTGCGGGCGGCAAAGCGGCGGCTTGCGTAACCGGTTTCTCGATACACAGGAGACACGCATCATCGCGGCTTCGGATGTATACGGGGTCAAGCAGGATACATTTGTGAATGCTACCAACAAATGGTATTCCGAAAAGCTGGGGCAAGGCACTTATAACGCTGCGGCAGGCATTAAGGACTTTCGGGAATTGCTTTCCAGAAAAGACATCGATGCAGTGGTGATTGCGGCGCCGGATCACTGGCATGCTGCTATGGCCGTGCGCGCTGCCGAGGCTGGAAAGGATATTTATTGTGAAAAACCGCTTTCGCTGACGGTAAAGGAAGGCCGGGCGATGGTGAATGCAGCCAGAAAGCATAACCGTGTGTTCCAGACCGGGAGTATGCAGCGCTCCGCACCCGAATTCACGAAAGCTGTGCAGCTGGTACGCAGCGGCGCCATTGGAACAATTAAAAAAGTATATGTCAATGTAGGCGGCCCGCCGAAAGCGTGGGGCCTGCAAAGCGAAACAACGCCCGCAGACCTCGACTGGGATCTCTGGATGGGGCCCAATTCGGTTGAAAGACCCTATAATAACGAACTGGCACCGGCTATGGATGCTAAATTCTGGCCAAAATGGCGCGATTACGTCGAATTCGGCGGAGGCGGTATGACCGACTGGGGCGCGCATATGTTCGATATTGCGCAATGGGGACTGAATATGGATGCCAGCGGGCCGACTGAACTGGTTTATTCCGAGCCGGGGAAAGGGTTGGTTTACAGATATGCCAATGGCGTCGAGGTTGTACACCGCCCGATGGAAGGCAAGCAGCATTGCCATTTCGTAGGAACCGATGGCGAGGTGTTCGTAGCCCGCGGCGAGTTGAGAACCACTCCCGAGCCGTTGAAAGACAAGGTTTTCAGTGCGGAAGACGCCGGTGTTTACGTGAGTACCAATCATTATAAAGACTTCCTGAATGCGATCCGGACGCGCAAACCGCCTATTTGCGATGTTGAAACCGGGCACCGGACAGCGTCGGTGTGCAACATCGGGAACATCGCGTACGGCTTGGGTCGTTCGCTGAAATGGGACCCGGTAAAGGAGCAATTTGAAGGAGATAAAAATGCCAACAAGCTGCTGGGCCGGCCGATGCGGAAAGAATGGAAAGTCTGACATTCCCGAAGGCATAAAATAGTAACGGGTTTTTCCAAATTGTGTATTTTTGTAACATGATTGGACAGCCCACGGTAATTCGTTTTAAAGAACTCGACGAGCTTGGAAATGTATCGGAAGCACTTTTCAGGCTCGGTGCGGAAACGCCCGTCTGGCTTTTCGAAGGTCAGATGGGAGCCGGTAAAACGACGCTCATCAAGGCATTATGCAGCCATCTCGGGGTTACAACCCATGTGCAGAGCCCCACTTTCTCGCTGGTGAATGAATATGATGCGGGGGGCAGAACAATCTATCACTTTGATTTTTACAGGATTAAGGACGAAACAGAAGCCCTGGACATGGGTGTGGAGGAGTATTTCGATTCGGGGGATTTCTGCTTTGTCGAGTGGCCGGGGAAAGTTGAAAGCCTTTGGCCGCTGAACTACATGCAGCTGCATCTGGAAGCGGATGAAACTGGCATGAGAATATTGGAAGTCACCAAGGTATAAGAGGTCACATTTAGTTAGTTACTGTTTCACTTTCATTTTGCCAGTCAATGCCACAACCTCAGATTACCGGTTTTGAAGAGCTCGCCAAGCAGTCGGTGCTGTATCCTCAGGAGTCACTAATGGCTGTCCGCAAGGACCAGAATTCACTGCATATCGGCTTGCCGAGGGAGGTTTCTTTACAGGAGAACCGCATTGCGCTCACGCCCGACGCGGTGGCGATCCTGGTCAGGAACGGGCACGAAGTGTGGGTAGAGAAAGACGCCGGCAAAGGTGCCAACCTGTCGGACCACGAGTACAGCGAGGCCGGAGCGAAGATTGTCCACAGCCCGGAAGAGGTGTACCAGGCCAATGTGATCCTGAAAGTGGAGCCGCTGGTGGAAGAGGAGTTCCGTTTTGTGAAAGCCGGAACGACGCTGATCTCAGCCCTCAACCTTCCCGCTTTGGAAAAACAGTATTTTGAAAAACTTAACGACCTGAAAATAACCGGTATCGGTTACGAACTGATCGAGGACAAGGTAGGAGGGAAGCCGATTATCCGCGCTATGGGCGAGATTGCCGGCAGCACCGTGTTGCTCATCGCCGCCGAATATCTTTCGACGCCGAACGGGGGCCGTGGCGTGATCCTGGGCGGCATTACCGGCGTACCACCGACCAAGATTGTGATCCTGGGCGCGGGTACGGTGGCAGAGTTCGCTACGCGCGCATCCTTGAGCCTGGGCGCGGACGTGAAGGTTTTCGACAAGCACATTTACCGCCTGCAACGATTGAAATACTCGATCGGGCAAAACCTGTATACCTCTATTATCGATTCCGAAACGCTGGCGGAAGCCATTGGACGGGCGGATGTGGTGATCGGTACCATGCGTGCCGACAATGGACTGAGCCCGATGGTGGTAACCCGCGAAATGGTATCGAAAATGAAACCGGGCTCGGTGATCATCGACGTCAGTATCGATCAGGGCGGGTCGTTTGAGACTTCGCGCATGACGACGCACAAGAACCCGACATTCAAATACAACGAGGTAATCCATTACTGCGTGCCCAACATCCCCTCGCGCGTGGCACACACGGCGAGCACGGCGCTCAGCAATGTATTTTTGCCCTTTTTGCTCCAAACAGGCACAATAGGAGGCATCGAGGAAATGATTTATGCCAATCGTTGGTTTATGAAGGGAGTATATTGCCACAAAGGCACGCTCACCAACTCCCACATCGCCCGGAGCTTTAACATGAGGTATAAAGATCTCACATTATTGCTGGCGGCGAGGATGTAGGGAGCTATAAGCTTTAAGCCTTAGGCTGTAAGCTTTTTATATTTTTGATAATTGAACTACCTGTGCTAGTTGCGCAATCAGCTTAAAGCTTACAGCATCTAACATACTTGCTGGCGGCGAGGATGTGAAGGGGCTATAAGCTTTAAGCCTTAGGCTGTAAGCTTTTTATATTTAACAATTAAACTCTATGCTAGTTGCGCAATCAGCGTAAAGCTTATAGCTTAAAGCTTAAAGCATCTAACATACAACAACGAATGATCAACAATAGCAATGAAAATGCCCTGATGGACGATGCGAATTCTCCGGATTTGAATCAGAAATTGATGGGTTATATATCGCAGGATTTTGTCAAGGTCGCCGACCAGTTGAAAGAAGCCTCGTACCAGATCCGCAAACGCGGTTTTTCAGAATATCCGATTTTTGCGGTTACCAACAACGAACTTGACCTGGGCGTGCTGCTCATCGATGCCACGGAACTGACAAATCGCTATATTTACAAAGCGTCATACATGCAGGAGTTTGTCGATCGCAAATTAATCGGACCGGAATCGGTGCTGCTTTTTACAGAAAACTACAAGAACCCCGAAGAATTCTGTTGTTTGTTTGCATTGATCGGCGAGTTTTCCGGTTTCGTATACGTACCTTATCCCGAAGATTAGGGGCTGGGTGTCGTTTGAAAACTTGTATAAGGCCGCTTAATAAACAGTAGGAACGCTTAATAGGTCGTGGGGATCGGGTTCCCGGATTTTGTTTTAGTTTTGGAATTAATTGTTTGAAATTCAGCTAATAAATCCCCCGTCTATGGAATCTAAACTACTTTTGGAGAAGGAACTCGAACCTATTTTCCTTCAAAAATTTCCGCCATTCTCAGAGAGTGTCAAAGAATTTCTCGTGCAGTATGGTCCTTATATTATCCTGGTACTCTCTGTTCTCGGGGTATTGGGCCTGGTGACAGCGTTGGGAGTAGGCGGCGCGGTGTTAGGGGCTGGGGGGCTTTCGGCAGGTCTTGCGTTTAATGCTTATGTCGGGATTGCGCTCGGTATCGTCACGCTGGTGATGTACCTCATGGCCTTTTCACCGCTCAAAGCACGCAAGAGGGCCGGCTGGAACCTGCTCTACTACGCACTGCTGATCGGCCTGATCAGTAACCTTATCCAGTTGAGCATTATCGGCTTTATCATTGGCGGGATCATCGGTTTCTGGGTGCTTTTCCAGATCCGCGAGAAATACGTTTAAATATTAACTTGGTTACACCGTGGAAGGCGGGCGGATTATTCCGTCCGCTTTTTATTTTTGCCATTGATCAGCCGAATAGGGCTTTTGTACTTGTGGTTA
>CAMLNK010000236.1 GCA_946481035.1 uncultured Dyadobacter sp.
GCCATCGCATAGCCCAGGTGCGGATTGCCGTTCAGAGAATAAGTCAGGTTGGTCGAATACACGTCGTTGGTAGCATTTCCCACCTGTGCCCAGGAAGCGCGCACCTTACCGTAGGAGAGCCACGAAGGCAGGCCCTTGAAAGCGTCGGAGAACACGAAGCTGGTACCAATAGAAGGATAAAGGATACCGTTGCTTTCAGGGTTCAAAACCGAGAACCAGTCGTTGCGGGCTGTTGCATTCAGATAGAGGAACCCGTCATAAGAAATCTCCGCTGACCCCAGCAAGGAGTTGATTCCTTTCTCTTTGAAATCGTAATCCCAGGATTTTCCCTTGACGTTGTTGATAGCAGGAAAGAACTGAACGTTGAAACCATTTCCATAGGCGTTTACGTAGTCGTATTTCCATCTCATGCGGTTACCGCCACCGAACACGTTAACGCCGATCTTGCCGAAGTCTTTATTCACTCCGATCATGTACTCCGCATTAAGCTCCTGGACATTCCAGGTTCCCATGCTCCGTGCGCCCCCGCGCTGGTAACCCGTTCCCTCCGGCGTAAGTCCTTCGGCGCGGCGCTGGTATTTGTCGAGCCCGACACGTCCGGAAATATAGAGCCAGTCGGTAATCTGGTATTTCAAGGAACCGGAGGTGATGAACCGGTTTTTCTTGTCGGTTTTGATAAACTGGTAGGTTACCCAATATGGGTTCTGGCCCCAGTTGTTGCTGGCTTGCTGAAATTCTTCACCCACTTGCTTGCCGAAAATACTCAGGCTGTTGGCATCGGTTCCGGCCGGGATGGCACCCGGCTTGTTGGGATCACCATAATAATCGAGCACATTATAGCTGCCGGGTGTACGCCATAACGACTGGATCGCATTGCCTGGTGAATCGGACACATTCGGGCGGTTTTTAGCTTTTTCTTCCGAGTAAAGCATTTTTGCATCCAATGTTAGCCGCTTCCCGAATTTGGCATTGGTCGACAGTGAAATGTTGATCCTGTCGTAGCCCGAATTAGGGATGATGGTGGTGCTGTTCAGGTTGGTCACCGACGCCCGGAAGTTCTGCGTTTCGTTTCCGCCCGATAATGCGATGTTGTTGGTAAACGCGTGCCCTGTTTTATAGAAACGGGAGAAATTGTCGCCCTGATAAGCATATGGCCGCATTTTGCCATCGAAGCCTATGTATTGGCTGTTATCATATTTAGGGCCCCAGGAATCATCGCCCCATTCATATGCTTGTGTCTGCGTGGTCGGTTTCGAGGCGACGCCGTTCACGTATGAGCCGCTACCGTACGAATGTTGCAGGTCCGACAAATCGTTGAATTTTTCAAAAACATAGTTCGAGCCGAATTCGACGCCGATGCCTTTTCTCTTGGTACCTCGCTTGGTGGTTACGTTGATAACCCCGTTCGCCGCACGGGAACCGTAAAGTGCCGCGGCATTCGCTCCTTTCAACACCGTTACCGACTCGATATCATCCGGGTTGATACTCGAAAGCCCGTCGCCTTCATCGGAACCGCCCCAGAGGCCAGCCTGGCCGAAGTTGTTGTTATCCATCGGGATACCATCGATTACGTATAACGGCTGGTTGGGGCCCTGGAGTGATTTGTTACCGCGGATGATCACGCGGGAGGAACCTGCGGGTCCGGAAGCGATTTTGCTTACGTTAACCCCCGCCACACGCCCGGCGAGCGCGTTTCCCAGGTTGGCTTCACGGGCGGCGGTCATGTTTGCGCCGCCTACTTCGGTAATGGAATAGGCAAGTGATCTTTTTTCGCGGCTGATACCCAATGCGGTTACCACCACTTCGTTCAGTGCGGTGGCCTCGGCAGTCAGTGAAAGGTTCAGGATGGTTGCATTGGCTACGACATCTTTTGTGACATAACCAATATAGCTGAATGTCAGGGTTTTCCCCTTGTCAACACTAATACTATATTCACCTTTGTCATTGGTGGTGGTACCTCTCGTGGTACCTTTCACCACTACATTCACACCGGCAATTTCACCGCCGGTGGCGTCGCTAACTTTACCGGATACCGTCATTTCCTGCGCGAACCCCCTGAGGGAGAGCACAGTGAACAGTATCAGCATTTTAACTAATAGAATTTTTTTCATACGCTTCCGTACATCGATAGGTTAAAGTGGTTGTTTATATAGAAGAATTAGGGCTAAAAATTGAGTCAAATATACCGCGGTTGACTCCATATGTATATAGTGCTTTTTTATCTGAAAATAACACATTTTTAACACCATTTTAATGATTATATTAAAACTATTTTGTATTAAAATTGAATTATTTCTATGTGTAATGGCCGGTTCCAGGGGTGTATTAATGGTGCGGGTGCTGCTGAAAATTAACCGGAACTACCAGGGGCATAGCGTTCGCTAGGCTATATACGTCAACGCGAGCGTTATTTAAGATCTGGGAAGTATCGCTGTTTCCATATGCCCCGCAGAGAAAAGCGGAAGGTTGCGATCGATGAGGGAATGAAGGATATTCCGGGAGGCGACGGAGGTAAAGCCATCGGCCGGTGTGTGGACCACATAATCGAGAAGCCGCTCTACCGACGTGGTGGCGATGTGCAGCCGCGTATCCGAAGAGCCGTAATAGATGAAAACCGTGCCGTCGTCGTCGGCTATCCATCCATTGGAGAACACGACATTAGAGACGTCGCCCGTTCGTTCGATGCCGTCGGGAGCGAGAAAATAGCCGGCGGGCTTGAAAATGACCTTCGCAGGATCGGTGAGGTCGGTCAAGAAAAGGTAAAGAACGTAACGCAAGCCCGCCGCGGTATGCCTGACGCCATGCGCAAGATGGAGCCAGCCAAGCGGGGTTTTGATAGGAGCGGGGCCCTGGCCGTTTTTCGATTCATAAACCGTGTGATATTTCTTCGCGTCAATGATCCTTTCATGCATTATCTGGGCATTTTCGATGCAGGGGGCTAGTCCAAGAGCAATGCCGCCGCCCCGTCCTGCCTCGATGAACGAATCCTGCGGGCGGGTGTAAAATGCATATTGTCCATTGATGAACTCGGGATGCAGAACCACATTTCGTTGCTGGGCCGAGGGGGTTTTCAGGTCGGGCAGCCGCTCCCACGTGCGCAGGTTGTGCGTGCGTGCAATCCCGCATTGCGCCACCGCCTGCGACTCGTTGCCCGGTGCGGCGGCGGGGTCCTTCCGTTCGGTACAAAATAGCCCGTAAATCCAGCCATCTTCATGCGCGGTTAGCCGCATATCGTAAATATTGACGTCGGGTTCCGCAGTTTCGGGCATATTAAGAGGATATTTCCAGAATTCGAATCCATCGGTGCCGGTGGCGCTTTCGGCCACCGCGAAAAACGATTTCCTGTCGTAGCCCTCAACCCGCACTACCAGCAGGTATTTGTCATTGAGCTTGATCGCACCCGCATTGAAAACCGCATTGATCCCGAACCGCTTCATAAAGAAAGGGTTACTGGCCGGATCGAGGTCGTATTCCCAGAAAAGCGGCACGTGCGCGGCCGTGAGTACGGGGAATTTGTAACGCTCGCAGTACCCGTCGCCTGAATCCAGCTTCTCGTTGGGTGTTCCCGTCAATTGCTCCTTTTCACTTTTGATGCGTTGAAAACGCTCTTCGAAGATAGTCATGTGTGATTTTGTCGGGGATTGTTTCGAAACTCACTGGTTCGGAAGGTTTCTGTACCAGGTTTTCCAGAGTACGGCTGATGAAATCAGAAAAACGGCGGTGGCGATGAGGGTTTCTGTGGGCATTTTAAGA
This sequence comes from uncultured Dyadobacter sp., assembly GCA_946481035.1. The sequence goes on from CAMLNK010000236.1 coordinate 3,754, forward strand.
ATCCCAAAAACAGGTATGACTGTTATAGCGGTCTGTGCGATGATTCCCGTGGCTACATTAAAAAGGTCTCTTGCAAAGTCCCTGTTTGGTAAAAACGAAGCGTCGGTTTTGCAAACTTCTTCCCGGACGGGGCCCCAGAATCCCCACGGGTTTACCGTGCGGTAAAATGTTTTGAGAACCTCCATATCGGTAGGCCTGGTAGCCAGCGACCCGCCGACTGCCCCAATTATCGAAATGCATAGAATGAGGGGGAAATAATAGAGCGGCAATGTGTGCTCAAAAACATGCGGACAAACCAGTGCGCACAGGATACCCGCCAGCATTCCCCAGAAAAACCCGGTGCTGTTGAATCGCCACCAGTACCATTTGAGCACATTGGAGGCAATATACCCGCCATACAGGGCCGATACGATCCATTGAAGTATGCTGTTGACATCCTTTGCCAGTACGCCAAGCAGAATGCTGATGCAGACGATCACGATCCCGGAGAGGTAGCTTACCCTGCTGATTTGCCTGTTGCCGGCCCGGGGATTGACCGAGCGGAGGTAAATATCATTCACAAAATAGGCTTGCGCGGCATTGAATGTGCCTGCAAATGTGCCCATGAATGCGCCCATGAGGCCAATCAGCACGAGCCCCAGCAAACCCGAAGGAATGTAGGTATTGAGTACGGCGGGAAGCACTTTCTCAAAATCCGTATTGACGGCGGTGGAAATACCCGGTTGCCGGAAATAAAGCAGCGCGAAGACGGCAATGCCTGAGATAAAAAGATACCGTGTGGGCAATAACACCACATTCACGATCATGCTCATCAGTGCGGCTTCTCTCGGGGAGCGTGTCGAAAGGATTTTTTGCATGTCGTAATTGGGTGCAGGGCCGGCGAGGCTTGCCAGAATGCCTTTGGCGGCCATTAATGCGAAAAAATAGCCGAAAGGTGTAAAGCTGTCGTTTTGCAGTTTTTGGGCGGCGGCGGGTATGATATTTGACCAATCTAGGCCTAGTTCTTTCCCGAAAAACAGGTCGGTCCAGCCGGCAGGTACGGGCAAGCTTCCCACACCGGGCAGTGCCGTGTAAGCCATGGCGGCTACCGAAATACACACGATTACCATAATCAGGTAATGCAGCATATCGGCCCAAACGATACTTTTCATGCCGCCAAGCAGCGCGTAAATAGCGGTAAAAACCGTAAACAGAATCCCGTAGAAGTGCGCGGTGTAGGCGGGCGGTAAATCGAATGGGAGGTATGCCCGGACGACTTCCCAGGGTATGAAGATTTCGATGAATTTGCCGAGCCCGATGAAACCGTAGGCCATGAAGCTGAGGCAGCTCAGCAATGCGAAAACGATGATGATCTTGTGCGAAAGCCCGGCGCCGTAACGGTCTCCGAAACGGAACAGCATCCATTCCGCACCGGTAGCCGCATTGGAGCGCCTTAGCCACATCGAGACGTAGACCATCATGAATATCTGGTTAAATACCGGCCACAACCACGGCAGCCAAATGCTTTTTACACCGTACACTACCATAATAGCGACCATCCAGGCAGTGCCGGAGAGGTCGAACATGCCCGACGCGTTGGAAATGCCGAGCATCCAGAACGGTATGGATTTCCCGCCGAACAGGTAGTCGTTTTTGCTTTTCGCTGCCTGCCGTTTCAGGTAAATGCCGATCACCATGACCGTTACCAGGTAGAGTAATATGACGAGGAAGTCGATCGCCTTGATTTTCATCGGTGCGCGTGCAAATCGATCCTCGTATGGTACAAACTTATCGACAAAACTGCGGCAGGATATAATACTTTTTTATCCATGATTAGACTAATACCAACAGTTTGTAGGATTCTAGGGAGGGTTACGCGTGGCATTATTGATATTTAATCTTTAAATTGTTACCTCAATATAACATAACTAACCGATACCAATCGCCTATGAGTGAAATCTACCGAGAAATTACCCCCTTGACCCAATATGACTGTTTCACCGTTTTCGACCGTAAAAAGACGATTTTCGATTTCCCGCTGCACAGCCATGAGGAGTTCGAACTGAATCTGATCCTTTCGGGGAAAGGCGTGAAGCGGGTTGTTGGTGATCATACCGAAGTGATCGACGACGCGGAGCTGGTGCTGGTAGGCAATAACCTGCCCCACGGCTGGCTTACGCATTCGTACCGGTGGCAGGAAGGGATGCCGGAGATCAAGGAAGTGACCGTGCAATTCCACCGGGATTTGTTCGATGACAAATTCCTGAAACGGAACCAGCTGTTTTTCGTTCGTTCGCTGCTGGAAAAGTCGGCCAAAGGAATTGCGTTTTCGAAGGATACGATCGAGCGCATTAAACCGCGGCTTACCAGCCTGGCACAGAAAAGCGGGTTCGACTCCATGCTCGAACTGATGTCCATCCTCCACGACCTGTCGGTTTCGCGTGACATGCGCACGCTTTCCAACAGTACGTTTACTGACGAAGACGTCAATTTCAACAGCCGCCGCATTGAAAAGGTGTTCGCTTACATGCGCGACAATTATGATAAGGATGTGAACCTGGCTGATGTAGCGAAACTGGCAGGAATGTCGGAGGTTTCGTTCAGCAGGTTTATCAAAAAGCGCACAGGCAAGACATTCGTCGAAAGCCTGAACGAGATCCGTCTCGGCCACGCATCACGGTCACTGATTAATACTACCAACACCATTTCCGAAATCGCTTACAAATGCGGCTTTAATAACCTGTCGTATTTCAACCGCATTTTTAAGAGCAGAAATGGCTGTACGCCGAAGGAGTTCCGTGATAACTATTCCGGGACGAGGAC
>CAMLNK010000237.1 GCA_946481035.1 uncultured Dyadobacter sp.
TATTACCAAAATTGAAAATATACCTGCGCTTACCCTTTTTGAAACCGGTCAGGTGATGCAGGTTTTGCGTGATCCGATCGAGGCGTTGAATGCATTTTACCTGGCCTACATCCGGCTGAGCGGGCTCGGCAAGGAGAAAGCTGATATTGTGAGATTGCTGAAAAAACGCATTCAGCAGACGGATAATTACCTTGAAAATACTTTCCAGAAACTGGTAGACCTGGAAAATGCGACCAAAAACGATGAGCTGGCCAACATTATCATGGCCAACCTCCACATTATTCCCGAGCGGGCGGAGAAAGCGGAACTGTATGATTTCTATCGCGATCAGCCCATTACGATTAAATTGAAAAAAGACCTGACCGCCCAGAAGAATGCGGAAGGGTATTACCGCAAAGCCAAGAACGAAAAGATCGAAATAGACCGGCTGAACGACAGTCTCGCGGCGCGGGAAGCGGAGAGAAAGCGGTTGCAGGAGCATTTGGAACACATTGAAGGCGTTGAACTGCTGCGGGATTTGCGGGCTTACATTAAAACCAACAAACTCGAACAGGGCAATGCCGCCCCGGCGATCGACGAGCTTTTCAAGCGCCTTGATTTTATGGGTTACACCATCCTGATCGGCCGGAATGCAAAGAACAGCGATTTGCTCACGAAGCAGGCGCATAAGGAAGACCTCTGGCTGCACGCCAAGGACGTTACCGGCTCGCATGTGGTGGTGAAGAACCAACCCGGAAGGAAATTCCCTTCGCCGGTGATCGAGCGGGCGGCCGAACTGGCGGCGTTTTATTCGAAACGAAAGAACGATTCGCTGTGCCCGGTGATCGTGACGCCAAAGAAATTTGTGCGCAAACCGAAGGGCCTGCCCGACGGACTGGTGCTGATTGACAAGGAAGATATCGTGATGGTGGTTGCGAAGGGAGAGTAAGGGGGGCAAATGTCCTAAAAATGAAGTTTTTATTATTTATTAACCGGATTCCTACTTTGAATAATCTTTTGGTATTGCGAACTTCGTGTGAAATTTGAGAACCGGAATTTTTAGTGCAGAATGCTCGAAAGTCGTCGATTTGTTATCATTGGATTTTTTGCTTTAGTAGGTGTTATATACTTATTACGACTTTTCTACCTCCAGGTGTTGGATGAGAGCTATTCCATCGAATCATCCAGCAACTCCATCAAACGCGTTACCGAAATTCCTTTCCGCGGGCAGATCTACGATCGCTACGGGAAGCTGATCGTATATAACACGCCGGTTTACGACCTGCTTGTGACGCCTAACCGGGTGAGAATGGACGATACACTGCGTTTTTGCCAGGTTTTAGGCATTCAGCGGCACGATTTCGATAGTCTGATGGCAGCGGCGAGCGCTTATAGCCGGGTGAAGCCGTCGCTGTTCCTGAGGCAGCTTTCCAAAGAGGATTTTGCGTCGATCCAGGATATTATGGTCGATTATTCGGGTTTTGAGTTTGCTAAAAGCTCCCTGCGGACGTACACCGCGCCTACGCTTGCGAATACGCTCGGGTATGTGAGTGAGATTACCAAAGGCCAGCTCGAAAAGCAGGAGGAACCCTATTACCGGCAGGGCGATTATATCGGCCAGAGCGGTGTGGAGCGGATTTATGAAGACGAGCTGAGAGGGAAAAGAGGGACGAAATTTGTAATGCAGAACGTCGCGGGGGTGTACAAAGGCCCCTGGAAAAACGGGGAACTCGATACCATGGCCGTGGCGGGAGAGAATCTTTACACGGGTCTCGACCTCGAAGTGCAGCAATATGCCGACAGCCTGATGCTCAACAAGGTGGGCAGCGTGGTGGCGATCGAGCCGAAAACCGGGCAGATCATTTCCATGGTTTCCGCACCCACCTATGATCCGAACAGCCTGGCAAGCCGCTATTTTTCCAAAAACTTCGCCGCATTGGCACGTAACCCGTACAAGCCGCTGTTTAACCGGCCGGTTATGGCGAGTTATCGTCCGGGTTCCACATTCAAACTGATCCAGGCGCTGATTGGCTTGCAGGAGGGCGTGATTACGCCGGGGAGCGGTTTTACCCATGCCAATTGCCCGGTTGGATGCCACAATCACCCCGCGACGAGTACAGTGGCGCTCGGGGTGACGCATTCGTGCAACCCTTATTTTTACAATGTTTTCAGAAGGTTGATTTATAAGAACAATATCAAAAACACTTTTAAAGCCTCGGCTGTGGGCCTGGATGCGTGGCACGACGATATCGCGAAATTTGGGATCGGTCAGCGGCTGGGGATCGACTTGCCGAGTGAGTACAAGGGAAATTTGCCCGATAAAAAGTACTATGACCGCTTCTATGGCGAATACCGCTGGAAGTTCTCGAACATTTACTCGCTCAGCATCGGTGAAGGCGAGTTGCTGATCACACCTTTGAAAATGGCAAATGTGGCGGCCATTATCGCCAATCGCGGCTATTTCTACACGCCGCACGTGATCCACGGTATCGGCGACAAGAAAACCGTGAAGCCCGAATTTCTCGAAAGGCATGAGACAGGTGTGGAACCCCACAATTTTGAGCCGGTGATCGAAGGGATGATCGGGGCCGTAGAGGCCGGTACCGCACGGCGTTCCCGTGTAGAAGGTATCACGATTGCAGGAAAAACCGGTACTTCGCAGAACAAACGCGGAGACGACCACTCGATTTTTATCGCTTTCGCGCCGGTGGATGATCCTAAGATTGCCATCGCCGTTTTCGTGGAGAATGCGGGAGCGGGTGGTTCGGCGGCGGCGCCTATTGCCAACCTGATCATCGAAAAATACCTGTCGCGTAAAGTGACCAACAAGGCACTGGAAGAACGCATGATGAAGCTCGACCTGATGAGCAAGGTGGTGCTGCCGACGACGAAAAAGCCGGGAGAAGGGGAAACGAAGAAGAAAACCGAGGAGGTGAAAAAGCCGACCGGCGATCCGAACGATCCGGCCAACCGCCTGCCCGGCGCACCGCATCCGGCTAACCCCGCTGCTATGAGAGGGCCGGTAACCCTGCCGAAGCAAAGCCAGCAAAAAGCACTTTAAGAACTTACTAACCGATATTGAAATGGCTGAGAGCAAGCCGATTACCAAGAACGTGGACTGGATGGTGGTGCTGATTTATATCGCTTGCCTGATGATTGGCTGGTTGAATATCTACGCCGCTGTTTACAACCCTGAAACGCAAACCAGTATGTTCGACCTGTCGAACAATGCCGGCAAGCAGCTGATGTGGATCGGAACGGCCGCATTGCTGATCATTTGTATCCTCGTGATCGATTACAAGTTTTACGAAACATTCTCCTTCGTGATATACGCGGTGGTGATATTCCTGCTGGTGGTGGTGCTATTTGCGGGGTCGAATATCAACGGATCGAGGTCCTGGATCAAATTAGGCAGTTTTTCGTTGCAGCCGGCCGAGTTTTCGAAGCTGGCCGTGAGTCTTGCGATCTCCAAATACCTGAGCGACCCGGCGATCAGCCTGAACCGGAAGTTGAAGGATTACTACCCTATCATGGGAATTATCGCATTACCTGCATTCCTGATCCTTTTGTCAAACGAAACGGGTTCCATGCTTGTTTTCGCCTCTTTTGCGATTGTGCTTTACCGCGAGGGAATGCCCGGCGTCATTCCGGCGATCGGGATGATCGGTGCGGCTTTGCTGATTATCACATTGCTTTTTGTGAAATGGTATATTGCCGGAGCCATTATCGTGATCGCGGGGCTGGTGATCTGGCTGATGCCGGTCATGACGCGCCGGCGGGGCGGGCTTTGGGCGACGATCATCGTTGCCTTGATCATGATCGGGATCGTGTTCGGGGTGGATTTCTTTATGAATAATGTGCTTCAAAAACACCAGAGAGGCCGTATTATGGTACTTCTCGACCCCGATTCCGACCCGCGCGGCATCGGCTGGAACGTAATCCAGTCCAAGATTGCGATCGGTTCCGGCGGGATCAGTGGCAAGGGATTTTTACAGGGTACTCAAACCAAGTTCGACTTCGTACCCGAGCAGAGCACCGACTTTATTTTTTGTACGGTGGGAGAGGAGCACGGCTTCCTGGGCACTGCCGTTGTGGTGTTTTTATTTGTTGCTTTGATATCCAGGCTGGTAGTGCTCGCTGAGCGACAGCGCAGCCGCTTCGCGAGGGTATACGGCTATTGTGTGGCGGGTATTATATTCTTCCACTTTATGGTCAATATCGGGATGACCATCGGTTTAATGCCCGTAATCGGTATTCCGCTGCCGTTTTTCAGCTACGGCGGGTCATCGTTGTGGTCGTTTTCCGTACTCCTTTTTATCTTCCTGAAAATCGACGCGCAGAGGCCGTTTACGTTGTCGAGGGGGTAGTTTTGAATGAGTGAATGATTGAATGACTGAATGACTGAATAAGTCAGTAATTGTCATGAAGGTCATTTATAGTCATTTTGATGCTTACAATAAATGACAATAAATGACAATAAATGACAATAAATGATCTCCTGACTATTCATTCATTCATTCATTCACTCATTCACTCATTCACTCATTAAAATTTCCCCGCCGCCACAATCAACAACACCCACCCCGCTATCAGTGCCAGGCCGCCGATGGGTGCGGTGGCGCCGAATTTGGTGATGCCTGTGAAGCAAATCGCATACAGCGAGCCGGAGAAGATGATCACGCCGATTGCGAATGCGTTGCCCGACCAGCCGAGCAGTTTCATGGCGTCCTCGCCTGCACGTTGCATGAGTATGCCCACCAGCACCATCGCGATGGCGTGATAGAACTGGTATTTCACAGCCGTTTCAAACGTTTCGGTGCGGCCCGAAGCTTCCAGCATTCCTTTTAATGCATGCGCGCCGAACGCGCCGAGGGAAACGGCCAGGGCGCCGAGTATACCGCCTGCCTGTATCATGAATTTCATATCGTAAACCGGTATTAAGTATGGGTTAAATTGTATGGAATGCCATTTGCCGTTCAATAGAATCCCGGCAAATCGGCCAGGTAAAGTTAGGTGCGGGCGCAGGCGCGACCAACTCTTTATGGCAATTTTATTAACTTGCGCGCTTCGGAAAGGCATTTTAGGGTGCCGATCATAGGGAAACGATCAGACCAATGACCATAGAACGCTTCATTCAGCTGTGGACGCACCGCTATCATAAATATACACACATTGCCAAGGCACATTTAAAAGGCCGCCAGGCCGCGGGGCATTTCCGCGGCGTGAAACGAGGGCTGAAAAAAGGTCAGGAACTGATCGCTATCATTCGTACGGAGCATTTCGGGGATATTGTGGCTGCCGAGCCGATCTCGCGGTACGTGCGCGGGCAGTACCCGAATGCGCACATTGTCTGGTTTGTAAAGCCTTCATTTGCAGAGCTTGTCGGCCATAATCCGAATGTGGACGAGGTTTTCAAAGAGTTTTGCGTAACCGAGCGGCGTGTGCTGCTGGAAAGTAAGGTGTTTGATCAAGTTTTTGAACTGCAATTCAGGAATAACAACCATTGCCCTAAATGTCAGGTGTTTACTGAAAATCCTGTGGCATTGGAGCGGGACATTAACGTTCATAATTACTTCGACTACGGTAACCTGCTGGAAGTTTTTGCACAGACCGGCGGCCTTATTTCCCCCAAAACAGCTTTCCCGGCCGATGACCAGCCGCGGTTGTACCTGCAACCTGCTCATAACGCGAAAGTCGACGGCCTGAATTTGCCCGAAAAATACATTGTCATGCATTGCCGCTCGAACTACGAGCCCAAAGACTGGCCGGCCGATCGCTGGAACCAACTCGTGCATTGGCTTGCGGAACAATATGATTACCAGCTTGTTGAAATCGGTTTAGAGAGTAATTTAAATATAAAAACACCCGCATACCGCAACCTCTGCGGCCAACTGAGCATTCTCGAAACCGCGGAAGTAATCCGCCGGGCCTCGTTCTTCATCGGGCTCGACAGCGGTCCGTCGCACTTGGGGAATGCAACCGGTACATTCGGGATTATTCTGATGGGCGCGCTGAATAACTTCCTGAATTACAATCCCTACTCGGGCAGATATGGCCGGCAGGAGAATGCATTGCTGGTGAGAAAGGCAGGTTTGCCCTGCGCTCAACTTCCATTTGAATTTGTGCAGGAGCAGGTGAGATCAGTGCTGGAAAAGAGCGCGGATAATGCGCCCAGGGTGCTATCGTGAGCCGAAAATAGCGCTTCCCACCCGTACGAGCGTGCTGCCCTCTTCCTGGGCTACGAGGTAGTCGCCGCTCATGCCCATCGAAAGTTCGCGCATGGTTACCTGCGCATTTTCGTAGCTTTTGAAAGAATCGAAAGTGTTTTTCAGACCCCGGAATTCAAGTCTTACCACATTCAGGTCATAGGTGTTGGAAGCCATACCCATTAGTCCGACGATTTTAACATTATTCAATGCCGCGAGCTCGGGGGATGTGATGATTTCCAATGCTTCTTCTTCCGAAAGGCCGAACTTGGTTTCTTCGCGGGCAATGTAGATTTGCAAAAGGCAATCGATAATGCGGTCGTTCTTTTTGGCTTCCTTATTGATTTCTTTAAGCAGCTTG
>CAMLNK010000238.1 GCA_946481035.1 uncultured Dyadobacter sp.
TAAGTGAATTAAATCTACTATCAATGCCGTCAAAAAGTCAAGATGTTTTCCTCGTGAACAGGTTGTAATTCAGTATGTTATGTCGGTTCTGGTGAGCAGATTTTTTACTTTGACACTGCTCACCAAATGCTCACCAGAATATTGCGTAAAATTGAATATTTTGGCTGAACCGTAAAAAAAGGAAAAGCCTGTAAATGATTCATTTACAGGCTTTTGTTGCTTTTTGTTACTCTTATCAGCAGAGAGGAAGAGATTCGAACTCTCGATGCAGTTACCCACATACTACCTTTCCAGGGTAGCCCCTTCAACCACTCGGGCACCTCTCTATCGGGCTGCAAATATAAGGAAGAGATTCTTGTTTCCAAATCCCGAACCAAAATCAAATACTCATTTCTCCGCGCAGCGGCTTGCCGAGCATGTCGATGCACGCACCGCCCGGCCGTTCGCAGGCGAAAACGTACATCATTTTGGTAATGGCGGCTTCGGCGGTGATGTCCGAGCCGCTGATGACGCCGATCTGTTGCAGGAACTTGCTGGTTTGGTACTGGCCCTGCGATACGCGGCCGCCGTCGCATTGGGAGACGTTGAAGATCACGATGTCGCGTTCGATAGCATTGCTGATTGCATTCAGGAACCAGGGCTCGGTAGTGGCATTGCCTGCGCCGTAGGTTTCGAGGACGATGCCTCGCAATCCTTCGATGTTTAAAATAGATTCCACTACCTGCTGGCTGATGCCCGGGAACATTTTCAGGAAGGCTACATTGCTATCAAAGTTTTTGTGGACTTTCAGTTTCAAACCGGGCTCGTGGGGCCTGATGTACGGAAAGTTATATTCGATATTCACGCCTGCATTCGCGAGCGCGGGGTAGTTTTCGGAATGGAATGCATTGAAATCGGAGCTCTCCTGTTTTTTGGAACGGTTGCCGCGGAGCAGGTTGGAGTTGAAGTAAATGCAGACTTCGGTGATAATGGGATGGCCTTCCGCATTCTTGGCCGCTGCAAGCTCCAATGCGGTAATCACGTTCTCTCGTGCATCCGAGCGGGCTACGCCTATGGGCAGCTGCGCGCCCGTGAGAATGACGGGCTTGTTGAGGTTTTCGAGCAGATAACTCAATGCGGAGGCTGTGTAAGCCATGGTATCCGTGCCGTGCAGGATCACAAAGCTGTCGAACTGGTCGTAATGCTCCTCGATAATGCTTGCCAGCTCGATCCAGATCGCGGGGTTCATGTTCGAGGAATCGATCGGCTCGGGGAGTGAGAGAAAAGTAATGTCGAAATCGAGCCGGCTGATCTCGGGGACCTTTTCGATGATCTGCTGGAAGTCGAACGGGACGAGCTGCTTCCCCTTGGTTTCGTACACCATTCCAAGCGTGCCCCCGGTGTAGATCACGAGCACGGAACCGACGGTCGGTTCGGGAGAAATGGGGTTAATGTGTATTTTGGTATAACTCATTGTGCTACTTTGTTGAGCATGCTTTTCGCGTTCGTGCTGGTGGCGGCTATAACGTCGGCTTTGGTCATTTCTTTCAGATCGGCCACGCGTTGGGCGACAATATCAATGTACGCGACTTCGTTGCGTTTGCCGCGGTAGGGGACAGGCGCGAGGTAGGGCGCGTCGGTTTCGAGCACCAAATGCCGCATATCGACGTGCGGTATTACTTTATCCAACCCACCATTCTTAAATGTAGCCACGCCGCCAATACCGAGCTTGAAACCGAGTTCAATGGCTTTCTGCGCTTCTTCCAATGTGCCGGTGAAGCAATGGAAAATGCCGGTCAATGCAGGGTCGGCAAAATCTTCAATCAATTTTACAGTTTCCCAGAATGCGCTGCGGCTGTGAATGTCGATCCAGAGGTTATGCTTACGTGCGAGGCCGCATTGGTATAAAAATGCCTTTTCCTGCTGTTCCTTAAAGGTAACATCCCAGAATAGGTCCATGCCGATCTCCCCGATGGCGATGAACTCGTATTTACCAAGCCAATCTTCCATGATCTGTAACTCCTTCTCGAAATTCTCTTTCACATAAGTTGGATGCAGGCCGATCATCGGGAGGCATTTGCCGGGGTATTTTTCGGCGAGTTCGAGCATGCCATCGATCGTTTCGTGGTCGCAATTGGGCATCCATATCTGTTCGATACCGGCATTCCAGGCGCGTTCGAGCATTTCGGTGCGGTCTTCGGCGTAATCGTCGCTGTATATGTGGGCGTGGGAATCTATCATTTTGGGGCTGTAAGCGATTTTATGCTTTAAGCTATAAGCCGTAAGCTTTAAGCTTTTTGTAGTTAAGTTATTTAAATAGTTGGGCAGAACATGAAATGCCTAAGGCTTACAGCTTAAAGCTTACCGCTTAAAGCCTACTGCATTTTCAAAGCTTCAAACCTGTAACCCCGTTCCGTAAAAGTTTCGAGGTACCTAGGTAATGCATAAAGCATATTCTTTGATGCCTTAATGCTGTCGTGGAAAAGCACGATGGAGCCTGGCCGGGTGTGTTGAAGGGATTTTTTTAAACAAATTTCAGGATTGATCTGCGGAGAAAAGTCGCCACTGAGCACGTCCCACATGATGATCTGCTTGTCTTGCAAAACCACTCTCGACTGGCTTTTCTTAATGCGGCCATAAGGCGGGCGGAAGAGCTTGGTTTCGAGGTCCAGCTGTTCGGTGCATTGCCGGATGTTTTCCAGGTAAACGGCATCCTCGGTTTTCCAGCCGTTCATGTGGTTGAATGTGTGGTTACCAATCGAATGCCCGCCGTTTCTGACCAATTCATAAATGTCCGGATGTTTCATCACATTGGCGCCAATGCTGAAAAACGTCGCTTTTGCATTGTATTGGGCCAATAATTCCAGCACTTGTTCGGTAATGTCGGGAATAGGACCGTCGTCGAACGTCAGGAAAATGGCTTTTTCCTCCGTGGGAACGTGCCAGATAAACCCGGGGAAAAAAGCTTTCAGCCAGAATGGAGAGTGATGCAGGAACATATAGCGTGATGGTATTTGAAGCCAAATATAAAGGGATATAAAACAAGAAGCTGCCGGGTAGGGCAGCTTTCTTGCAATAACAATATTTAAGGCCTGTCTCGCTTACGCGTGTGCAAATACAGGATTCAGCATCGATACAGCCTTCGCTTCGAGGAATGATTCGCCCATCAGGTATTCGTCCACCGAACGCGCCGCTTCACGGCCTTCGGAGATCGCCCATACTACGAGCGATTGTCCGCGGCGGCAGTCACCTGCTGCAAAGATCTTCTCGTTGGAAGTAGATTGGTACCCGTTGGTTTTGATGTTGCCGCGCTCGTCGAATTCCAGGTCGAGGTCGCTCAGGAGGCCTTCTTGCTGTGGGTGCAGGAAGCCGGCTGCCAAAAACGCCAGGTCGCAGGGAATGGTACGCTCGCTGCCTTCCACCTCTCTCATTTGCATACGGCCCGTTTCAGGATCTTTCTGCCAGTCGAGGTCTACGATCTTCAATGCGGTCAGGTTACCATTTTCGTCTCCTATGAATTCTTTGGTGTTGATAGACCAGTGTCTGTCGCAGCCTTCCTCGTGCGAGGTCGAGGTGCGGAGCATCATTGGCCAGTTCGGCCACGGCGTGCTTGCATCGCGCTCTTTCGGAGGAATAGGCATCAGCTCGATCTGCGTTACGGATTTCGCACCGTGACGGCCCGAAGTACCCACGCAGTCGGAACCTGTATCACCACCGCCGATTACCACTACGTGTTTGTCGGTAGCAAGGATTTCGCCGTTCGCATAAGCTACGCCGCGGTGATCTACCACGCGGTCGATACCGGCTACGCGCTTGTTCTGCTGGCTCAGGAATTCCATCGCGAAGTGTACGCCTTTGAATTGACGGCCGGCAATTTTTACATCGCGCGGAACAGTCGATCCAACGGTGAGCAACACCGCGTCGAATTCGTTTTGCAGCTCTTCCGCTTTGATATCCACACCCACATTCACGCCGGTACGGAACTCAATGCCTTCTTCTTCCATTACGGCAAGGCGACGGTCGATAACGCCTTTATCAAGCTTGAAATCAGGGATACCGTAGCGTACCAGACCCCCGATTTTATCCGCTCTTTCGAGCAATACTACCGAGTGACCGGCCTGGTTAAGCTGATAAGCGGCAGCCATACCCGCAGGTCCTGAACCTACCACAGCCACTTTTTTGCCGGTGCGGGTTTTCGGGATGCGTGGTTTAACCAAACCTAATTCAAATGCTTTCTCGATGATCGATTTCTCGATGTACTCGATCGCTACCGGCGGCTTGTTGATACCCAGTACGCAGGATGCTTCGCAAGGAGCGGGGCAAATGCGGCCTGTGAATTCAGGGAAGTTGTTGGTAGACGCTAATATTTCGTAGGCCAGTCCCCAGTTTTCATCATACACCGCGTCGTTGAACTCGGGGATGATGTTGCCCAGCGGACAACCATTATGGCAAAAAGGAATTCCGCAGTCCATACAACGGGCTGCCTGCTGTTTGGAATTAGAGTCGGTCGGTGCGGTTTCGATCTCACGATAGTCTTTCAGACGCTCGTCAATGGCTCTCTTTTTCGGCAACTCCCTTTCAAACTCTAAAAATCCGGTTGGTTTTCCCATTCTTATTACTGATTTAAAAAATTCTGATAGTTGATCTTGAAACTGAAAATTACTGGTGTACCACGTCTACGACGATGTCTTTGTACACCACGTTCTTGTCTGCAATCTGCTGTGCGAGCGTGATACCGCGTCCTTCCAGCGCTTTGCGGAAGTCGGACGGCATTACTTTCACAAATTGCTTCACAGATTCTTCCCAGTTCTGGATCAGTTGGAAAGCGATGTTGCTGGTTGTGTACTGGAAGTGTTTGTCCAAATACTCGCGCAGGATGCCTTTGTCTTCATCCGTAAGCGCTTCCAGCGTCACCATTTCTTTATTCACTTTCTCTTCGAAGGTTCCGTTTTTGTCGAGCACGTATGCCACACCGCCCGACATACCCGCCGCGAAGTTGCGGCCCGTTTCGCCGAGGATGATCGCCAGACCGCCCGTCATGTATTCCAGACCGTGGTCGCCGACACCTTCTACCACCACTTTCGCACCCGAGTTACGTACGCAGAAGCGCTCGCCCGCGGTTCCGCGGATGTAGGCGTCACCCGAAGTAGCACCGTAGAATGCCACGTTACCGATGATGATGTTCTCTTCCGGCTTGAACTTCGCGTCGCGGTCGGGGTACACGATCAGTTCGGCGCCGCAGAGGCCTTTTCCGAAATAGTCGTTCGCGTCACCTTCCAGTTCGAGGCGTACACCCAAAGTATTGAATGCACCGAAGCTCTGGCCCGCAGTACCGCGGAATTTGAAGTGGATATTGCCATTTGGCAAGCCTACACCACCGTATTTCTTCGAGATTTCGTTCGAGAGCATCGTTCCCACCGACCGGTTAAGGTTGTTGATCGGGAACTCTGCGTACACTTCTTCCTTGCTGTCGAGCGCCGGTTGTGCCGAACGGATCAGGTCGAGGTCCAGAATGGCGTCGATACCGTGATCCTGCTCTTCCTGCTTGAATTGCGCTACCGAAAGGTCGCCTTCTTTGTACAGGATCGCGTCGAAGTTCAGGTTTTTGTATTTCCAATGTTTGATATCATTGCGCAGTTCGAGGTACTGGGCCTGACCAACCATTTCATTCACAGTTCTAAAACCAAGCTGTGCCATGATCTCGCGCAGCTCTTCCGCCATGTAGGTAAACATGTTCACCACGTGCTCAGGCTTACCCGAGAACAATGCGCGGAGTTCTTTGCGCTGCGTTGCCACACCCACAGGGCAGGTGTTCAGGTGGCATTTACGCATCATGATACAGCCCGCTGCTACCAATGCAGCCGTGGCTACACCCCATTCTTCGGCACCGAGCAATGCGGCGATCGCGAGGTCGCGGCCGGTACGGAGCTGTCCGTCGGCCTGAACGGTTACCCGTCCGCGCAATTTGTTTCTTACCAAAGTCTGGTGCGTTTCAGCCAAGCCAAGTTCCCAGGGCAGACCCGCGTGGCGGATCGAGCTCAATGGAGAGGCACCGGTACCACCGTCGTAACCCGAGATCAGGATGTGGTCGGCGTGTGCTTTCGCTACACCGGATGCCACGGTTCCTACACCGGCTTCGGATACCAGCTTCACGCTGATACGTGCCGCACGGTTGGCATTTTTAAGGTCAAAAATCAGCTGCGCCAAATCCTCGATCGAGTAAATGTCGTGGTGCGGCGGGGGGGAGATCAGGCCCACGCCCGGCGTCGAGTGACGGGTACGGCCGATCCAGTCGTCCACCTTGAAGCCCGGAAGCTGACCACCTTCGCCCGGTTTTGCACCTTGGGCAGTTTTGATTTGCAGCTCGCCCGCATTGCTCAGGTAATGGCTGGTTACACCAAAACGTCCCGAAGCAACCTGTTTGATCTGCGAGTTCATGCTGTCGCCGTTCGCAAGCGGGTTGTAACGCAGTTCGTCTTCACCACCTTCTCCGGAGTTGGATTTACCGCCAATGCGGTTCATCGCGATCGCCAGAGTGGTGTGCGCTTCCCACGAAATCGATCC
>CAMLNK010000239.1 GCA_946481035.1 uncultured Dyadobacter sp.
ATCGTCCACCCAACCAAGGTTGGAAGGGCTCAAACTGCCTTCGTTCACCGTGTTAATGTTACGGCCTGTGTGGGTAAATACCGCTTCATCGGTCAGCGAGGCAAGCATTTGCTCGCTGAAACCGCCCTGTTGAAGACCGGCGTAGATACCCGTTACAAACCCTTCAGCCAATGCACCGTCTTTCCAGACCTCGTCGGTAGGAATTTCGGTGGGCGGCGTTACATCCAGAAAGTCAGTGTCGCACGACACCAGCCCGGTTGTAGCCAGCGCCGCCAGAAAAATCCAATTTTTATAACTCAATTTCATTTTTTTAGTCTTAGAAAGTTACACGTACACCTGCATTAAGAACTCGCGACTGCGGATAGTATTGTCCGTTGGAAGAAGTCGCTTCCGGGTCCCAGATTTTGATCTTGTCGAAAGTGATCAGGTTTAATCCGTTCACATACACGCGCAGGTTGCCCACACCGATTTTCGAACCAATTTCCGAAGGCAGGTTGTAGCCCAATTCGATGTTTTTCAGACGCAGGTAATTGTTGCTTTTCAGATAATAGGTATTTGCACCCGCATTATCGAAGTTGGTATAATAAGTGTTGTTACGGTTGGCCAGGCGAGGGTCGGTCGAGCTTGGATTGTCGATCGTCCAGCGGTGGTCGTAAGCGTATTTCAGGTAATTACCAATGTCCCCCGATTCGGTCTGTCCGATGTATTGCAGCCCTCCCAGTGTTCCCTGGAAAAGGATAGACAAATCGAACGACTTGTAGCCGAGGTTGATATTCATACCTCCGGTGAACTGAGGACGGTTGGTTTTTTCCGAACGAACTTTATCGTCAGCCGTGATTCTGCCATCGCCGTTGATATCCTTGAACTTCATGTCACCCGGGCGGAGCGAACCGGTGATACCGCTGTAATCCAATGTATTTGCGTCGATTGCGGCCTGATCAGCGAAAACACCGTCGTATTGGTACGCTAGAAACGCAGTGTAGGGCTTTCCGGTCGTGCGCTGGTACGAAGGAGCGCCCGGCGTTTCATCCCAAAACTTGATCGTATTTTTGGCGTAACCACCGTTTACACCCACCGAGTAGGTGAAATTATCGACGCTGCCGTCGTAGCTAACTTTGAATTCCCAACCTTTGTTTTGCAGTTTTCCAAGGTTTTGAGGCGGCAGCTTGCCATCGATACCCGCGCTGGAGGGCGTAGAACCTGTTTTTGGGATCAGGATCTTCGAACGGTTATTGATAAAGTAGTCGATTTCAAATGCGATGCGGTCTTTCCACAAAGTACCTTCGATACCGAAGTTGGAGTTGTTGGCAACCTCCCAGGTAAATGTGTTGTTTGCCACGCGGCTTTCAAGCAAAGTTTTGGCAACCTGATCGTTGATAATGTAGGTACCAAAGCCCATGGTGTTCAGGTATTGGTATTCAGCCAATGTCTCTGTTCCGACCAGGTATGGCTCGGCACCCATCTGGCCCCACGATGCACGCAGTTTCACATTGTTCACGAAGCGGATATTGTTTTTCCAGAATCCTTCTTCTGAAATACGCCATCCGGCCGAAACCCCCGGGAAGAAACCGAAACGGCCGTCTTTCGGGAATACATAGGAACCATCCGCACGCCACAGGAATTCGGCGAGGTATTTTTCTTTGAAGTTATAACCCACACGACCGAAATAGCTCAAACGTGCACGTTTGTAAAGATCTCCGTTGTTGGTACCCGAGTTTCCAATGTTCTGCTCAGGCGTACCACCAGCGAACAGCTGGTCAACAACCGGCGAAATGAAGTAACGGCGATAGGCGAAGAAACCATCGGCATCAACCGTTTCGCGCTGGATACCTACCATTGCGTTGAAGTTGTGCGAGCCGAATGTCTTCTCGTAGGAAGCCTGGCCTGTCAGCTGGATCGAAAGCTCCTGTGAAGAAGTTTCAGTCAAACGGGGATCGTTGAATGTCGAACGCACGGTTCCGGTCAGGAATGGCGTTACGCCGTCTGCTTCGTAAGTCTTTTTGTCCCAATAATAAAGCGTCCACGGCTTCTGGAACGACTTCTGGCGGCGCATTTGCTTATCCACAGCAGCCATTGCGGTTACTTTCAAGCCGGGCACGCCAGGAACATCGATATCCAACTGGCCGTTGGTCTGAATATAATCGCGCTTGTCGTTGTTATAACCAGTCGTGTTGGTGGTGATAACGGCAGGGTTCTGACCATTCTCAATATCCGGGCCAGGACGACCGTCCGGCCAGATCGCGATTTCGGTAGGCTTACCGCGCATTAGCATACGGAAGATATCGCCCGCGCCACCGCCGTTCGGGAAGCGACGGAACTCTTCACGCATCACCACGCCCAGCTTGGCGGTTACGTATTTGTTGATCTTCGTATCAAGGTTTACACGCATGTCGTACTGCTTGTAACCCGTTGCAGAATTCACATAGTTACCTTCCTGATTGATGTAACCCAATGAAGCAAGGTATTTGATGTTTTCGCTACCACCTGTCAATTGCAGGTTATGGCGCTGCTGCGGCGACCATTTGCGGATCACCGAGCCATACCAGTCGGTATTCGGGTGTATCAGCGGATCGGAGCCATCGCGGAACTTCTGAAGGTCGGTTGGCGTAAACACCGCGCTCAGCACGTTACCGTTGTCAGTGCGGGTATAAGCGCCGTTGGTATTGAAGCCCTGCAATGCACCCTGCCATTGTCCTACGGGCAGGTTGTCGTAGATCTGCAATTCGTTACGGATAGTCGCATATTCCGCGGCATTCGACATTTTCGGCGTGCGCGTAGGCTGCCCCATACCCACATTCAGGTCGTAGGAAAGCTGTGGCTTACCGCTTTTTCCGCGTTTGGTCGTAATGAGAATAACCCCGTTACCCGCGCGTGAACCGTAGATCGCCGCAGCCGCATCTTTCAGCACCGAAATGCTCTCGATATCGGCAGGGTTCAGACGGTCAAGACCGCCCGAGCGGTTAGGCACACCGTCCACTACGATCAGCGCGTTGCTGTTACCCAACGAGTTGGTACCGCGGATACGGATCGCCGAGCCGTCATAACCCGGTTCACCGCTCGATTGCACGGCAGAAACGCCCGGCAAACGGCCACCCAATGTGTTGGAAAGGTTGGTAGAAGGCGCTTTTTGCAATTCAGCACCTTTCACGGCCGTTACCGAGCCGGTAAGGGTCGCTTTCTTGGCAGTACCATAACCCACGACCACGACCTCGTCGAGTGCTTTGGTATCCGTTGCCATCTTTACGTCCAGACTTGTCTTGTTTCCCAATGGAATCTCCTGCGTAATGTAGCCAATGAAAGAAAATACAAGCGTTGCCGTACCCGGCGCATTCACTGTGTAGTTACCTTCAATGTCCGTTACCGTGCCTGCCGACGTCCCTTTGACCAGGATACTCACGCCGGGCAGCCCCTGCCCTTGCTCATCATTCACTTTTCCCTTCACCGTTACATCCTGAGCGTATGCACCGGTCATGACCAAAAGGGTCAACAGAAGGGAGTAAAAATACCGTGTTAGGCTCCGGTACTTTTCCCGTTCAGAAATCCTCATAGATTAAGTATAGATAGATAGTAAATAGTTAAAAAAATTATAAAAAACAGAAAAGATATTACAACTGGGGTTTCATGCATAAGCCCTTGTTTTTCAACAAGTCAGAGAAGTGTCTACCATACACAATTTATCTTACTTAAAGTCTTAAAAATCCTATTTTCAAAATATCATCCGTAACCGGTTGGCGATTTATTTAAACTTAAAGGGGAGGCCTAACTCGAAAATATTATATTTTGTAATCCGGCAATACCGAGATGAACAGTATGAGTAACCAGATGTACAAAAAGATATGAAATTATTCACATAAACAAGGATTCCTGCTATCTGACTATGTTTTCTTGAAAAATAACCATCAGTTACTTGACGTATACTACTAACCGATCTCTATACGCAGCAACTAGTTGTATGTGCAATAAAAAACCGCTTCCATTGCATGGAAACGGTCATATTTGAGATTATAATAGCAATTTTGCAAAAACTTACCTGATTTTTGCGTACCTGCCATCAAGAGTGGACCCGCAAACGTTTCAATCTTTTAAAAATTATATTTTGGAGATTAAAAATTGATTAACGCGCCGTCCATCCGCCGTCAACAGTGAGAATGGAACCGACCATATAGCTGGCCGCGTCGCTGGCCAGAAATATGGCAGCACCCTGAATTTCATGCAGGTGTCCCCAGCGCCGAAGTGCGGTGGCGCCCAGGATGATGTCGCGGGCATCATCGCTTTCGGCGATCGGAATATTCATTTCTGTCAGGAACGGTCCCGGGCATATGGCATTCACCATAATATCGAAAGGAGCGAGTTCCAGCGCCAGCGCCCGGGTCATTTGCACAATGGCACCCTTACTCGCGGTGTAAGGCGTACGGTTAGCTAAACCCACAAGCCCCAGCGTGCTGGCCAGGTTGATGATCCGGCCACTGTGCTGCGCTTTCATATGCGGTGCAACGGCCCGGCATACCAGCCAGGTACCGGTTACGTTCACGTCCATAACGTGCTTAAAATCCACCGGTGACAGTTCATCGATAGGTCCCCGGATATTGATCCCGGCGCTGTTGATGAGAATGTCGATCTTCCCGAAGCTTTCCTGCGCGAAGCTCACCATCGCATGCACTTCCTCCTCTTTGGTAATGTCGGCGGCATACGACAGCACACGCGTTCCGAACGAAATGCAGAGCTCGGCTGCGCTGCGTTCACCGTCGACCGCGCTTCGGTTGACCAGCAGAATATCACAGCCCGCGGACGCCAGGCCGGCCGCCATAGCCAGGCCCAGGCCCTTGGAGCCCCCCGTCACAATGGCGACCTTCCCGGTGAGGTCAAATTGTTTGATACCTGGTAAATCGTCCTGCACCATGGCGATCAGTACTGATGAAATGCTTTGGAAACAAATGCCAGTACCTCAGGCAGCGACTCGCGCCAGTACGTCCAGGTGTGCCCGCCCTCGCGTACACGGAACTCGTGGGGCACCTCTTTTTTGCGCAATGCAATGTGAACCAGGCTATTGCCTTCGTATAGGAAATCGTCATCGCCGCAATCAATATACCAGCGGACAGCCTTTTTCTGATCCTCGGCAATGTTGTTGATCAATGCCAGCGCGCTGTGGCGGTTATAATATCTTTCGACTGTCGAATCGGCGATATTCGGGTTGTTTCTGATCAGGTTCTTTTTGGCATCGTCCAGGGTAATCGGGCCGGTAGAGGCGCTGAGCGGACAGGCCGAAGAAAATAGTTCGGGATGGTGCAATGCATACATGAAGCTGCCCCCGCCCCCCATCGACAACCCGGCAATGGCCCTGTACCGCTTTTCACCTTTGATTCGGAATTTCTTCTCGACATAGGGCATTAGCTCGGTGAAGAAGAAGTCCTCGTAGTTCCAGTCACCCTTCACATCATTGAAATACCCTCTCCTACCCGTGTTAGCGTCGGGCATGACGATAATCATCGGTGTAGCAGTGCCTTCGCTGATGGCCTTATCGGCAATATGCAGCACCTCTCCAAACTGTACCCAGCCCGTATGATCGTCACCGGCGCCATGAAGCAGATACATCACCGGATAACTCCGCTCGGAGGTCGCATAATCGGACGGGAGGTAAATGGCAAATTTCCGTTCGGATTTGAGCACTTTGGATGGTAGTGACAGGTTGTCGAGCACTTTCCCCGTTTGGGCAAGCGCCGGGATGGCCAGCATGGCGGCCAATGCGATCGTTGAAATGATCTTCATACCAGGAGCAGTTGGATTTGGGTTGAAACAACAAAAGCGGGAGATGTTGTGCATCTCCCGCCCGGTATGAAGGTTTTTATTTCTTCTTCATTTTCATAGCCACCGGGTCCCAGTGGACGATCTTCTTGCTGAAATAGCTTTCATTGCAGGCCAGTACCGGCGCCGCCGCACGGAAGCCGAATACCGGATCTTCAACGGTACCGACACTGCCCTTTTTCACGTTTTCGAAAAAGTCCCTGAAATGGTTGGCGTGCGCATCATCTTCTTTGGGAGCTTCGAACCGCACTTCCTTTACAGGTTCCGCTTTCCGGGTATCTTCCGGATATTGTGCATCGTATTGTTTCTTAAACTCCTTCTGCTGCGCTTCCGAAAAGGTATTGAAGCTGTCGTAACCTCCCATACCAGGGGCTTTCGGCAATTTCTTTTTCGTCAGTACCAGGTTATTTTCGGTAAATTCGATCTGCCCCTCGGTACCGATAATGCGGGTATTGTTGGCAATGGCGCCCGCATTGGCGAAGTTCACACGCAGTACCATCTGGAAGTTAGCGTGAATATCGGTTTTGGGGTAATCGAGGATCGACACGAGCACATCGGGCACATCACGGCCGTCTTTCCAGTAGCTCAGCTCTCCCGACGACATTACGCGTTCCGGCCCCAGCGAATTGGTTACAAAATGCACACCGGTAATCAGGTGTACAAAAAGGTCGCCGCCCACGCCGGTACCATAATCCTGGTAATTTCTCCAACGGAAAAACCGCTTCGCATCGAATGCACGC
>CAMLNK010000240.1 GCA_946481035.1 uncultured Dyadobacter sp.
ATCCCAATTGAATTTTTACGTGAGCGACAGCCTCGCCATGACGATCGACAGCAGCAGCAATGTCGGTATAGGTATTGATCATCCAGCAACGAAATTGCAGGTAGACGGTGGCGTGATGGTGCGCAGGGAGAAAAACATAAGTCATGCAAATGGAACCTTGCTGACGTGGAGTACGGTGCGTTCGGGCGTTGGAGAAGCAGAGTTCATCAATTACAATGGTACCGGTACAGGTGGATTCCGTTTCTATGATCTCGACCCTGGTACCGCAGCATTCAATACCAATAATATCGCCTTCATCGCACCCGTTACCGGAGCGTACACCAACGTGTCCGACATGCGTGTGAAGACCAACGTCAACATCATCAACGATGGTTTGCAAAAGGTAATGGCTATGCGCCCGGTATCTTACGATTTCCACAGCGGCAGAACCATTAAGAACGGCGTAGTGAAATTTACAGAGAATGACCGGGTGGTAAAAACCATCGGATTCCTCGCGCAGGAGCTGGCAAAAGTCGTACCGGAAGCAGTAGTTATTCCAAAGGACCCGGCTAACGAACTTTACAATGTATCCTATGCCACCGTGGTGCCGGTGCTGACCAAAGCCATCCAGGAGCAACAAGCTGAGATCGAGCAACTGAAAGCAGCGCTCGCTGTTGCCAAAGCCGATAATGCAGCATTGAAAGCCGATGTTTCGAAAATCACTGCGCTGGCAGACAGAATGCAAAAACTGGAAGCGTCGCTGGGTACCAACACTGCCGGTAACACCACCGTATCCAAATAGTCATTCATACTGGTTGTTCACTTCTAAAAAACAAATCGTATGAAAAAAAGACTGATAGCCCTGGCATTGCCCCTGTGGGTAATGCAGGCATACGGACAGGTTACCACCTACGGCCCGTCCGATCCGGTTAGTATCGACGCCGGCTATTTAAGCGACTACTCACCGAACGGCACCGTAGTCGAGTCGATAGGCAGCGTAACGTTGACCAACGGGTCTACCTACGAACACGCTAATCTCAATTTCCAGAACAATGGTCTCTGGTACAGCCTTAACGGAAGCCTGGATCTGTTCAATGCCGCAGGGCCAGTAACGATCAGCGGAGCAATCGCTCCGAGTTTTGACAACTTGCAGTTTCAGAACGGCAATACGGTCGCCCTGACGAACACAGCAGGCGCCTTGGTCGCTGGCCAGCTCACCTTCGGGACCAGCACCATTCTCAGCACCGTACGGGTAACCCATGGCCTTACAGCTCTGAGATTCGTCGACAATGCCACTTACACCGGCGGTACTACCGATGCGCAGCATGTGAATGGATATGTAACCAAAACAGGCAATGATGCATTTGTATTTCCCGTCGGTTCAGGCACGGACCTGCGTACGCTAGCCATTTCAGCTCCTGCTGGTGCCACCGTGATCAGCACCGCCTGGTTCGCGGGCAGTCCTGCTACGGTAACCGACCCATCCGACGGCACCACGCACAGCCTCACGGCAGTGGCTGCCCCGATTGAATCGGTAAGCCCCGTGGGTTTTTGGGACTGGGCCAACACGGCCGGAAGCGATGATAATGTTATCGTAACCGTATCCGTTCCCGACGTATCGGGGTTCGCCACAGGGCCAAACCTTCGACTGGTCGGCTGGAACGGGACACAATGGATAGCATTGGGCGCAAGCGGTGCAGCTGCGCCGACCGAGGGTAATTCACTCAGCGGAACCATCCCCGCCGGAGTTTCAATTACCGCGCTCGCCGTCGGCAGTGTGGAGCCTCCCCTGCCTGTCACGTTGGTTAGTTTCACCGGCAAGGCTGTCGAGAAAACCGTTGCGCTCCAATGGACAACGACCGAGGAAATCAATGCGTCGCATTTTGAAATACAAAGAAGCGGCGATGCTAAAACCTTCGAGCCAATCGGGAAAGTGGATGCAAAAGGCGACAGCAAAGTCCTGATAAATTATATGTTTACAGACCAGGTCCCGTTGCCCGGGACTAACTATTACCGGCTGAAACAGATCGATTTGGATGGCGCTTATGCATTTTCAAAGACTATTTCGGTCAACAGTAACTCCGGGCTCCGGATCAGCGTTTATCCTAACCCGGTAACCGACGTGCTGCGCATCGAGTCCAGCACGCCGCTGCAATCGTTGGAAGTCTTCCATGCTGACGGTTCGAAGGTATCAGGAATAGCCATTCCAACAGACAATGCCGCAGCCGCAACTTCCGGAAGGGCGTTCCGGGAGATCAGCCTCCGCGATCAAAAGCCGGGCATTTACGTAGTGGTCATTAACGGAAAGAGCTTTAAAGTGCTGAAAAATTAGAATAGAAAAGTTTAGAATAAGGAGAACCGTTTCGAAACACTATACCACACTATTACTTGTGCCTGTCATTCACTCCGCAAGCTTTTTACCGGATTAGTCAATGCCGCTTTGATACTCTGAAAGCTTACCGTTAGCAATGCAATTCCCACGGCCAGCAACCCAGCCAGTACAAAAATCCACCAGTCGATCGTGACTTTGTATGCAAAATCTTTCAGCCACTGGTTCATTACCCACCAGGCAATGGGCGAAGCGAGGATGAGTGCAATGAGAATAAGTTTCAGGAAATCGCGGGAAAGCAGGGCTACCACGTTGCCTACCGATGCGCCCAGTACCTTGCGAACGCCGATTTCCTTCGTCCGCTGCTCGGCGGTGTAAGTGGCCAGTCCGAACAGGCCGAGGCAGGCGATGAAAATGGTCAGACTGGAAAAAAGCGTCAATACCTGTTCAATTTTCTGCTCGCCTACGTACACCTGCGCGAAGCGGTCGTCGAGGAAAGAGTAGCTGAATGGGGCCGCGGGGGAAAATGCCGCCCATTGTTGTTTCAAAGAAGCCAGCAATTCCGGGAGTTTTTCTGTGCGGGTCTTCACCAGGATGTTGCCGGAATTTCTTCCCAAAAACATCGCCAACGGGCCTATTTTCTGGCGAAGGGACTCATAGTGAAAGTCGCTTACCACGCCCACCACCTTGTAAATCACGCTCACACCGTTTCCGTCCGTTTGGCCAATCAGCTCCCGTCCGATCGGATTCCCCTGCCAACCCAGCGCCTTCACGGCGGTCTCGTTCAGGATCACCCCGGAAGAATCGGTGGAGAATGCTTTCGAAAAATTACGACCCTCGACCATCCGCATTCCGAGTGTTGGGATATATTCTGGGTCCACAAAATAGAAGCGGGTCATCACACCCTGGTCCGGGTTTTCTTTGGCCCTCACGGTGGTGTTATCCATATTGCTTCGCCCCACGGGCACCTGTCCGGAAATGCTTCCGGTCACTACTTGCGGTGCTTGCAGGATTTTGTCGCGAAACACGGCTTCGTTGTCGCCGAGCATGTGCGTGTCGTGGATCACCAGTACCTGTTCATGGTTGAAGCCCACTTTCTGTGCCTGCATATAGCGCAGCTGGCGGTCGGCAGTGACGGTCGCGATGATCATCGAAATCGTTACAAAAAATTGAAACACTACCAAACTACTCCGCAGGTTAAAGCTGCCGCGCCCGGTTATCACCCGTCCTTTCAAAACCGAAACCGGCTTGAATGAAGACAGGTACCAGGCCGGATAACTCCCCGCGAGCAACCCCACAAGTAAGGCTGCTCCCAACAGGCACATTACCACCAACGGGCGGGCGAGGAAACGAATGCTGAGGTCCTTATCCGTCAGTTGATTAAACGACGGCAGCACCAGGCCTACCAGCAGCAAGCCGACGATCAGCGCCACCATCGCCAGCGATATGGATTCTAGCAGAAATTGTTGTTGCAACTGCCCCTTCACCGATCCCAACACTTTACGCACGCCTACCTCACGCGAGCGACGCGCAGCCGTGGCTGTGGACAAATTCATGAAGTTTACGCAAGCAATGAGCAACATAAAAGCGGCGATTGCCGTGAGCCCGTACACGTACATGATGTTTCCGCCCGGATTCGACTCATTGGACGAATATAAATGAATGTCTGTCAATGGCTGCACTGAAACCCCGAAGTCGTCTCCCCGCTCCCGAAACTGGGTGGGCGTCAGTTTTAGAAATTTCTGAATTTCACCTCCCATCCGTTTTTCGGCAAGCCGGCTGATTTTGCCTTCCAGCTTTTTGTAATCGTAGTGCTCCGACGCCAACACATAAGTCTGGTAATCGATGCTGTACAGCCATCCCGACCCATCGATGACCTGATCCTGACCAACCAGCGTAGCCAGCATATCGAAACGGAAATGCGAGTTAGCCGGTACCTGCCTTACCACGCCCGTTACGCGGTAAGGCCTTTTATCACCGCCGAACGAAAGCACTTTCCCGACAGGGTCCTGCATACCGAAATATTTCCGCGCCGTTTCCTCGGTAAGAACCACCGTATTCGGCTCCGTTAGTGCCTTTGAAGGATTGCCTTTCACGAATGGTATGGTGAATACATCAAAGAACGACGAATCGGCAAAAAGCAAATTGTCCTGTCTGAAAGAGGTAGTACCATAGCTGACAAACTCGCTGCCCCCGCGGATGCGCGTCGCTTCCAGCACTTCCGGCAACTCCTGCCGCAGGTCCTGGGCGGCGGTCTGGCCCAGGCTCGGTCCGCCTACGTCCTTGCCGTTCATTTGCAGTTTAAGGTTAACCCGGAAAATCCGGTCCGCATACGTATTGTAGCGGTCGTACGATAATTCATCCTGCACATACAGCATGATCAGAATGCAGGTGGCCAGTCCGATGGCCAAGCCGGTCACATTGATGCCCGTTGCAACTTTTTGCCGTTTCAGGTTGCGAAACGCGATTTTCAGATAATTATTAATCATGGCAAATGGGGAAGTGGTATGAGTTTGATATGCCTGTTGGTTGGATTTCCGCCGGCGGACAAATGGCGGCAGCACCGACACCACGTTGAGCAGGTAACGCAAAGTGGCAGAAAACCGGCCCGAGCGGCTGCGCCAATATGCGTACAGCTCGCCCAGATCGCCTTCGACTTCCTCCAATGTTTCCCCGGGATGCAGCCGCGCGAGCAGCCATTGAGCCCAGCGGGGCGGCTGGTTGTCGTTTTCCCCCGGATAAGTCCTGCGCATTGGTACGGCTTATTAGTTTATATTTTATCGTACAAATGTGGTGCCAAGACACAAAAAGTAGCATTACGCACCGGAAACGGCATTTTCCAGGGTACTGGCGCGGCGAAGGCTGTTCGCAAATGAACAGTATTTTTTGAGGTCGGACACCGACAATGAACGCTTACAGTGCATTCACATTCCCTGATTTGGGCCGATCAAACGAAGCCAGTTTCTTGTGCAGCCGCATTTTGGCCTGGCGCACGCTGGCGGGATCTATATTCAGGAGCGCGGCAATTTCTTTTGTGGAAAGCCTGATATGGAAATATGCGTACAAACGGGCCTCATTCCGGGTGAGCGTCGGATACTTCAATTCCAGATCCTCGAAAAAGCCGGGATGCACCTGTTCGAAGTGGATTTTGAACTTCTCCCATTCCGAATCCAGGTGCTGATGACTCCTGAGGATAGACGAAATGCCGCTCAGTTTTTGCGGGCTGATGTCCGGGTGTTGTTTTGTGAGATCCGTTATCTCCCCTTTCAGCTTTTCCAGCATTTCGTTTTTCTGCGCCAGGTACAGGGTATTGGACGCCAATTCCCGCTGATTGGCTTCCAGTTTTTGCACGAGTGCATTGTTTTTATTTTTCTCATCCAGGACAACCATGCTTATCTGCTGGTTTTCCAGGGTAAGCAGCTTGTGCCTGAAATTCATTTCCTGTATTTCCATCGCAAGATGCTGCGCCTCCTGCTCCTTTTGCTGAAGGTGAAGCCGCAGATACCTGATAAATGCTACCAATGCGATCGAGTAACCCAGCGATTGCGTGCTGATAGCCAGTAATGGCAGCCAGTCGCTGGTGGTATCAATGGATGTGAACACATGCAGCAGGCTAATGCCGGCCATGAGCACAAGGGGCACCAGATTGGCAAAGAGATAGGGCCGGGCCGCCGGGAAACGCCGCACAAATGCCGTGATGCTGGTGATAAGGATTACGATCAGGATCAACAGACAGAACAGATTATCGTAAGGCAGCGTGACGTAATTGACCTGCGCAATAAAAACATTGATACACGCGAGTACCAGCGCGAACAACAGGTAAGCACGGAGGCTGTATTTAAGCCACGCATCGAGCCGGGGGAGCCTCGTTTCGGTTACCAGGAAGTTGCGGGTAAGCTGCACCATACCGTACAGGACAAGCACTACGGAGATATGCATCAGCAAAAAATTGACATCGTAGCTATTGACCTCGCCCTGGGGTGTTACCACACGGCTAAATACCTTCATCGGAAACCATCGGTATAGGGCGAGCCAGTAGGATGTAATGTAAAGCAGGCCGCCAAATTGCGCAATTACCAGATACAGAATGACTTTCTCCCTGAAATCCCGATAAACATAGAGGTAGTTTAGTATAAACAAAATAATGATCGCCGCGCCTATGTCCCATACCGTGAGGACTTGCTGTTCCGCGCTTGTGTGG
>CAMLNK010000241.1 GCA_946481035.1 uncultured Dyadobacter sp.
GCGCGGGCTTCGCAGCCGCGTAAACATCCAGATTACCGGCCTGCATTTCGCCGCTTCTGTTTTCTATCTTCGAATAGGCCTGTGGGTTCCAGCCGCCAGGCACTGCCGAAGAAGCGGCCGCCGATTTTACACCGGCAAAACGCTGAATGGATGCCTCGAATGCATCGCGTTCGCGATCCGTGCCTGCCTGAACAACCAGTGTTTGAT
Organism: uncultured Dyadobacter sp.; assembly: GCA_946481035.1. Next base: position 208 of record CAMLNK010000241.1, read on the forward strand.
CCTTGGAAAAGCCCAGATCGTGGCTGCGCATGAAGTCGAGCTGCGTGTAAACGACGAGCGTGGCGATGATCATAACAATGGAAATGGCAAATTGGACGGTGACTAATCCCTTTCGCAGCATGATACCCTTTAAACTTGTCGTAAAGCGGCCTTTCAGCACTTTTACCGGTTCAAAGGAAGAGAGCACAAAAGCGGGGTACACACCCGCCAGCAGTCCGATTATCGATACAGCGGCGAACTCGATACCTACAAACCGCATTTCATAAATAATGCCTTTACTAACCTCTTTGCCTGCCAGTTTGTTGAAGAGCGGCAGTAATGCAGCTGAAATGGCTACGGACAAAATGAAGGCAATCATACACATTAACAGTGATTCGGCGATAAACTGTCGCGTTAAAGCACTTTTGGCAGCACCCACGGCCTTGCGTACGCCCACTTCACGGGCCCTTTCGGCGGAACGCGCAGTGGTCAGGTTGACGAAATTGATGCATGCAATGAGCATGATAAATATTGCGATGGCGCTGAATGTGTATACATTATCCATGCTGCCTGCTTCCTCTGCCGGGCGCGTCGAATGCAGGTAAATGTCCCGTAGCGGTTCGAGCTGCAAGCTGATCTGCATTTGCTGCTCGGCCATCATTTTGCCCGCGTGGTTTCGTAGGAACGCAGGGAACTTCTTTTCCAATGCAACCGGATCGGCACCGGGTTTGAGCAACACGAATGCAACCGCGCCAAAGCTGCCCCATTCCCGTTCGATATTTTTGTCCTGATGTGCCGTGTAGGTGCTCATGGAAACAAATACCTCCCCTTTGACTTGCGAATTGATGGGCGGATCCTGCATGATCCCCGTGATCAGGGCGGGTTCGCCCTTATCGCCGAAAAGGAGTGTCTGGCCCATCGGGTCGCTGTCACCGAAGTATTTTCGGGCAGCAGTTTCGGTTAGAACAATGCTCAGTGGTGCTGTTAATGCCGTTTTGGGGTTACCTTTTACTAGTTTCAAATCAAATAACCGGAATAGCGTTGAGTCGGCCAGGATTGCATTCTCTTCACTGAATTTCAGCTCACCTTTCCGGAATAATGTTTCGTTCTTTTGCACTCTGGTAAATGCCTCTATTTCCGGAAATTCATTTTGCATATTGGTAGCCATCGCCCAGGGACTGATCGCGTAATGCAAGGTTTCGGAACTGGTCTTAACGTCTGTCGCGACGCGGTAAATACGGTCGGCCTTCGTGTTGAATGCGTCATAAGTCAGCTCAAAATGCACGTACAATGCAATGAGGAAGCAGGCAGTCATTCCCGCGGACAAGCCAATTACATTAATGAAGGAGAACATTTTGTGCTTCGCAAGGTTGCGAAAAGCGATTTTGAGATAGTTACGGATCATGGCTGGATGATTGAATGCGGATTGCGGGTATTTCACTGGTTTCTCTTTGATAGCGAACGGGCGCATCAGCGAAAGCACATCGTACACATAACGCCTGCGCGCCTCACGCGGCCCGTATATGCGGACGCGCTGTGTGAAGAGTTCGAGCAGGTCGCCTTCCAGGTCACCGACCAGGTGGCTGGCGCAGAACCAATGCAGAAGCCGGGTGGCCCACCGGGGCGGTTGGTTAGGGGGGGGCATGGTTCAGGCGGGTTTGGGAATGGCACTCCACATGCGGTTACGGATCTCGCGGATATTGTCCAGGGCTTTGGTGCCGGCCATTGTGACCGTGAAAAAGCGCTTGCTACGCCCGCCACGTTCGGCCGTAGCGCCGCCCAACCGTGAGGACAGCAGGCCTTTCTCTTCCAAGCGGTGCAATGCGGCATGTACCGCGCCCAGGTTTACCGAGCGGCCCATTTGCTGCTCGATCTCGTTGGTAATTGATGCCCCGTAAGCATCCCCGGCCAAAATTGCAACGGCCAGGAGCACTACCTCTTCAAACTCTCCCAGATAGGTTCCTTTCATATGGGTTTTATTATTTCTGTAAATGTATAACAAATGGCGTGCCGCGATTGAGAAACGGCTTTGGAGGCCTTTGAATGCGGTTTTTGCGAGATTGAGATGTTCGGAACCGGACATTGTACGTAAATCCCGGACAATGCGTGCGGCCATTTGTGAGGAAAGCCTTTTCTTTGCCCGTGCGTTTTTACTGAACTGTCATTTCATGGTTTTCGACTTTCGTTTGCAGGTTTTCCAGACCGTCGCCCGCCGACTGAGCTTCACCAAAGCCGCCGCTGAGCTTTTCATCACACAGCCTGCGGTGACGAAGCATATTCATGAGCTGGAAAATCAGTTAAAAACCAAATTGTTCGAGCGGAATGGTGCCAAGATCAGTCTTACGCCGGCAGGAGAAATACTGCTGCATCACGCCGAGCAGATTTTCGATATTTACCGAAACCTTGAATTTGAAATAAACAGCCTATCGCAGCGGAACAGCGGCAGGCTAAGACTCGGGGCGAGCACGACGGCGGCGCAGTATATTCTGCCACCTATCCTGGCTGCATTTCACCGCAAGTTTCACAATGTCGAGGTCACACTCACGACCAAGAACACCGAGGAGATCGAGCATGCATTGCAGCATAAAGAAATCGACCTGGGCGTGATCGAGGGCTTTTCCAAGAATGCAGCCATTAAATACACCGAGTTCCTGAACGATGAAATTGTGCTCGTGGCAAACAGCAAAAATCCCCTGGCTGCTACGGGTGTTGTCAGTGCAACGCAACTGCGTGAAATCCCGCTGCTGCTCCGTGAACCCGGTTCAGGTACGCTGGAAGTAATTGCACATGCGTTGAAGTCGATCGGACTGGGACTGGGCGATTTGAATGTGGAAATGCAGCTGAGCAGCAGCGAGAGCATGAAATTATATATCCTGTATTCGGACAGTATGGCGTTCATTTCGGTGCATGCGGTATTGAAGGAGTTGCAGAGCAAAGAATGCCGCATTGTCGATGTAGAAGGGCTGTCGATTGACCGCCACTTTCATTTCACCACTTTGCATGGCCAGCAGGAGGCATTACCGGAGCTTTTCATGCGCTTTGCGCTTTACCACAGAAAATAGACGGCTATATTACGGGTTTTTAGAGTAGTTATGACCCGCATCCTATTTTAAGAATCTGTGTACTGTACCAATCAACGCTTGATAAAAGGGTTGAAATTATTTTTGTTAAACTATTTATGTTAAAAATCACATTAAGCGTCTCGGCGTTCCTGCTTATGCTATGGTCGACGACGGGCACCCTTCAAAAAGAGGAAAGATCCGAACCCCGGAATCTGACCAAAGCCGACTCCCTTCCTAACGCTGCCGCATGGCCGGCAGAACTGAATGTAACGCATTTTGCGGGTCACGATCTCGCGCCGAGTCCGGCCTGTTTGGCTGTGGCGCCTACCGGCGAGGTATTCGTTGGCGTCGATATGATCGGCTCTTTGGGCAAAACGCCCGGAAAAGGCAGTATTGTCCGCCTTGTCGATACGAATAATGACGGTAAAGTAGACCAGCACACCACGTTTGCCATGCTGGATAACCCGCGCGGGATCATTGCCCAGGGCGACCAGGTGTTTGTTTTGCATACTACTTTCTCCAAGGAAACCGGCAAAGCTTCCGGAATGGACCTGGTGGTGCTGGAAGACAAAAACCACGATGGCGTAGCTGATGGTCCGGCAAAGCCGCTTATTGAGAATGTATGTTCACCTAAATTCCTCCAAAGCCGCGGTACCGACCACGCTACCAACGGTATCCGCATGGGTATCGACGGATGGATCTACATTGCCGTAGGTGATTTCGGTTTCCACGATGCGCTCGACCGCTCTGGCAAGAAAATGACCCAATTGGGTGGCGGTATCGTTCGCGTACGCCCCGACGGTACCGAAATGGAAGTTTATACCCATGGGCTTCGCAATATTTACGATGTGGCGATTGACCCTTATATGAACATTTTTACCCGTGATAATACCAATGACGGCGGCGGCTGGAACATTCGTTTCAGCAATCAGATCCAGTCGGGTGAATATGGTTACCCGGTGTTGTTCAAAAATTTTACAGAAGAGATCATCCCTGCATTGATTGACCTCGGCGGAGGCTCCGGAACGGGCTCGCTCTTTATGGACGATCCTAACTGGCCGGCCAAATATAACCGCGTGCCGATGATGGCCGACTGGGGGCGCAGCCAGGTGTATGTCCACCGCGTTACGCCGGATGGTCCCACTTTTCAGCAGAAGGAAGAAGAGTTTATCAAGCTTTCACAAGTAACCGATCTCGATATCGATGCGTCCGGACGCGTTTATCTTGCGGCGTGGGATGGTGCCGGGTATTCGGGTAACCCGGGTAAAGGCTTCATTTCACGGGCGGTGCCGAAGGGGTGGCAGTACAAGGCTTTCAAGGGCATCAGTAAATCGTCGGTGAAACAGCTGGCGGCATTGCTGCGGTCGGAAAGTGCGGTGCAGCGTCTGGCAGCGCAGCAGGAACTATTGAAACGCCCGGCAAAGGATGCAGCGAAAGCAGCCTGGGCTGTTGCCGATGACAAGAAAGCGCCATTGTATGTCCGTGTAGCGGGCATGTATACCTACGCCCAGGCAGCGGGTGCGGAGGGTATTGACAACCTTGCGAAACTGGCTTCTGAAAGCGATATGCGTGAGTATGCCTTGCGTGCGCTGGCGGATCGCAAACCTTATGTAGCCAAAGTACCGGTGGAACCGTTCCTGAAAGCGCTGGAAAATGGCAGTGCCCGTGAGAAACTGGCCGCAGCGATCGGACTGGGTCGCCTCGGCAGACCAGAAGGCGCGCAGGCGTTGTTGAAAGTGAAAGTGCCCGGCTCATTCGTGGCGCCTGCTAAGGGTACCGAAGGTCCTCACGCGACGCCAAATTCGGCGATAGTAACTCCGCACATTGCCGTGCGTGCATTGGTAGCATTGAATGCGGTGGAAGCTTGTGTAAAAGCAATCGGTACCGAAAATTCTACAATCGCATTGTGGGCGTTGCGTTATATGCACGATCCCAAGGCGGTGGACGGTCTTATCGCAGCTTACAGCAAAACCAGTGATAAAGCGTTGAAAGATCAGATTCTGACGACATTAGGAAGAATCTATAAAAAGGAAGCTGATTACGATGGTTCATGGTGGTGGAGCACACGCCCGGACACACATGGCCCATACTATAAAGCAGTGGAATGGGAGTCGTCTGCAAAAGTGAAAGACTTTTTGATGAAGGAATTTAGTAATGCAAGCGACAAGCAGTTCTTTGCTGACCTGAATGCGCGCAACCGCATGGGCATTACCGAGTTTGGTGGAGAAGAAGTGGTAGCCGCCAAAGAGGAAGTGAAAGTCGATCTGGAAAAGATCCGCAATAAAAAGGGACAGGTAGGGGAATCGTCGATCGAAGATGTGATGCTGGCAATCGCCAAAATCCAGGGCGATCCTGCCACGGGCCGAAAACTGTTTACAAAACAGGGTTGCGTGGCCTGCCACAGCCTTAGCCGCAATGAGGTGATGAAAGGCCCGTTCATGGGGCAGATCGGCTCGATTATGAACCGCGAGCAGATTGCGGAATCGATTTTGAAGCCTAATGCATCCATCTCTCAGGGTTTTGCATCAGTAATGATTACTACCAAAGGTGACAAGACCTATATGGGTTTTGTTTCGGAGGAGTCGGCTGAAAAACTGGTGATCCGTGACATTACCGGCCAGGTAAATACCATCAGAGTGGCCAATATTACTTCGCGCAAGGAAATGGAAACATCGATGATGCCTCCCGGGCTGGCCAACGAGCTGTCCTACGAGGAATTTGCATCGCTGATCACCTTCCTTTCTCAGCAGAAAAAGTAAAACGTAGCGTAATATTAACTTTCAAAGCCGGCTTCCGATCGTACGGAGGCCGGCTTGTTTCTTTTAAAGGCCAGGTTGCGATTTTGAAGTTTTATGGTGCAGAAAATGCAGAACGCGCCTTTTTTGACGAATTTTTATGCGTTTATGGCCATTTTTTTGCTTGATTTGCGAATTTTGCGGTACATTAGTAGTCTGATAGAAGTAGTTTGTAGCTGTTGAGTTGATTACTATTTGCGCCCATTGTCTATTACTCAACGTTTATATATAGCATCCCCCGGCAAATCCGCGTTCGCCGGGGATTTTTTTCTCCGACCCCTTCCCATCGTCCCGTGGCATTCTACGATTTGTCAAAGACCGAAAGAGCCGATCTCGTGCTGGCGATCCGAAGTGAAATAAAGGACGCACTACTGGATCAAAATCTTCGAAAAGTCCGGATACACTATATCAATGACGACACCTATATACGGAAGTCGGCCTATTTGGTGACCGGACGATT
>CAMLNK010000242.1 GCA_946481035.1 uncultured Dyadobacter sp.
ACGATTTCCGTATCCTGAAATCGGTGATGGACGTGAACTACGACCAGAAGAAGAAATTGCTTCCGATGGTGGATAACTACTTTGCCGGCGACCTGAAAGGCAAAACGATCGCGGTTTGGGGATTGGCATTCAAGCCTTACACCGACGATATCCGTGAAGCTCCGGCGTTGGAAAACATCGAAGCATTGCTGGAAGCCGGCGCGAAAGTAGTGGCCTACGATCCGGAAGCAATGACGAATGTAAAAGGCATTTTGGGCGATAAAATCACTTTCACCCACACGCCTTACGCAGCACTCGACGATGCGGATGCATTGATGATCTTTACCGAATGGCCTCAGTTCCGCACGCCGGAATTTGAAAAAATGGGTAAACTGCTGAAAAACAAAGTGGTTTTCGACGGCAGAAACCTGTACGAACTCGATCAGATGCGTGAAATGGGTTATACCTATTACAGCATTGGTCGTGAGAAGGTGGTGCCGGCCTGATCATAAACTAGTAAATACTCTAACTTACTCATCTTAATGAAACGTGTTTTAATTACGGGAGCAGCAGGTTTCCTGGGTTCGCACCTCTGCGAGCGTTTTTTAAAGGAGGGAATGTATGTGATCGGGATGGACAACCTGATCACCGGCGATATGCGCAATATCGAGCACCTGATGCCGAACCCGAATTTCGAGTTCTACCATCATGATGTGACCAAATATGTGCACGTACCGGGCGAGCTCGACTACATTATGCACTTCGCATCTCCCGCCAGTCCGATCGACTATCTGAAAATCCCTATCCAGACGCTCAAAGTAGGCGCAATGGGAACGCATAACCTGCTAGGATTGGCCCGTGCCAAAAAATCACGTTTCATTATCGCTTCTACTTCGGAGGTATACGGCGACCCGCTCGTGCACCCGCAAACCGAAGATTACTGGGGCCACGTGAACCCGATCGGGCCGCGCGGCTGCTACGACGAGGCGAAACGTTACCAGGAGGCGATCACGATGGCTTACCACCGCTATCACGGCCTGGAAACACGCATTGTGCGTATCTTCAATACCTACGGACCGAGAATGCGCCTCAACGACGGACGCGTATTGCCTGCATTCATGGGCCAGGCGTTGCGTGGTGAGGACATCACCGTATTTGGTGATGGTACCCAAACCCGTGCATTCTGCTATGTGGACGATTTGGTGGAAGGTATTTACCGCCTGCTGATGAGCGATTACTCATTGCCTGTCAACATCGGTAACCCAAAAGAGATTACCATCGGGCAGTTCGCAGAAGAGATTATCAAGCTGACAGGTACGGATCAGAAAGTGGTGTACAAGCCGCTTCCGCAGGACGATCCGAAACAGCGCCAGCCGGACATCTCGAAAGCGAAGGAAATCCTGGGTTGGGAGCCGAAAGTATCCCGCGAAGAAGGTCTCCGCATCACATACGACTACTTCCGCAGCCTGCCGAAGGAAAGATTGTACGAGGAATCAAACCACCGCGGCTTCGAAGGTTTCAGCGCGAAGAAATAATTTTTATTCCCCCGGACTGAAGTCCGGGGCATCTGATTCCATTGCCCCGGACTTCAGTCCGGGGACCTTAATCAAACAAAAAACCCGCCAAGAGCGGGTTTTTGTTTGGTTAAGGTAGGGAATCAGTCTTATACTTCCATGATCTCCTTTTCCTTCACGGAGAATATCTGTTCGATTTTAGCCACGAAGCTGTCAGTCAGTTTCTGAACGCGTTCTTCGCTGGATTTTACCAAATCCTCGGAAACACCTTCCTTCGTCAGTTTTCTCAGCGAGTTGTTCGCGTCCTGACGAATGTTACGGACGTTGATTTTCGCAGTTTCAATTTCGTTTTTGGCGCGTTTTACGAGCTCGCGGCGACGTTCTTCATTCAATGGGGGAACAGAAATCCGGATCAGCTCACCGTCGTTCGAAGGTGAAAAGCCCAGGTTACTATTGCGGATCGCCTTTTCGATGTCGTTGATGATCTTCTTCTCGAAAGGTTTGATAGCCAGCGTCCGAGCATCGGGCGTGTTGATCGTCGCCACGTTCTGGATCGGCGTCATTGAACCATAGTATTCGATCTGAAGACCTTCCAGCATTTGAGGAGATGCTTTTCCGGCGCGGATTTTACCTAATTCAATAATAAGGTGTTTGATTGCGCCGTCCATGGTATCCTTGGCGTCATCCAGATATAATTCTATTTCTTCCATTGTTTTATAGTAAGCTGTATTTTTCTATTGGTTCGAGATCAGTGTTCCGACTTCGCCACCCATTACCAGGTCGTAAAGGTTACCAGGCTTGTTCATGTCGAATACGATGATCGGCAGATCGTTTTCCTTGCACAATGTGAATGCGGTAAGGTCCATGATCTTGAGGTTTTTCGATAACGCCTCGTCAAATGTAAGCTGTGAATATTTGGTAGCCGTCGGGTCTTTCTCGGGATCAGCGGTATAAACGCCGTCCACACGGGTACCTTTCAAAACCACTTCCGATTCCGACTCGATAGCGCGGAGGCCTGCGGTAGTGTCGGTTGTAAAATAGGGGTTCCCGGTTCCGGCTCCGAAAATCACCACACGTCCTTTTTCGAGGTGACGCACGGCACGGCGGCGGATCAATGGCTCGCAAACCTGCTCCATTTTGATGGCCGACATCAGGCGCGTGTTCATTCCGTGTTTTTCGAGCGAGCTCTGGATCGCCATCCCGTTGATCACGGTTGCGAGCATGCCCATATGATCGCCCTGCACGCGGTCGATCCCTGATTTTTCCACGGAAGCCCCGCGGAATATGTTTCCACCACCAATTACGATTGCAACCTGTACGCCGACCTCGGTAATCCTTTTGATTTCCTTGGCATAATTGTCGAGAATGTTAAAGTCGATGACCTGGGCTTTGTCGCCCCCGTTGAGTGCTTCTCCGCTGAGTTTCAGTAATAAACGTTTGTATTTTGGTTCCGGCATGGTTGTGAGTGGTGTTTTGATCCGTAAAAATAAGCGGACGAAGTTCAGAATCACAAGTAATTTAGTGAAACTCCAATAATACCTGGTTTTTTTCCACAATCTGTCCGGGCATCACTTTCAGCGTTTTAATGACACCGCTGCCGGATGATTTGATCACATTTTCCATTTTCATCGCCACGAGTACAAGCAGGTTATCGCCCTTGGCAATGCTGTCGCCTTCGGCCACGGCAATGGACTGGATCAGTCCGGGCATAGGAGCTTTCACATTGTTGATCTTTTGGGCGGAGCCGTTTTGCATACCCATTTTTTCGAGCAGCAGGTCGAGATCGTCCTTCGCTGTCGTGTAGTAATGCTGGCCGTTGATGACCAGGTGCGTCGATTTTTCGGCCGGGTTACGGTCGATGACCTCGATATTGTAGGATTTGTTGTCCCAAATGACGTGGAAGCGGTTATTGCCAAGCGCCACAATGTCGCCTTCGAAGGCATTGCCATTAATAAACCAGCCCTCTTTCCGCTGGTCTACTTCAAATGCATGGCCGTTCTCCGGCTGCTCGGCCTGCGGCTTGTTGCCCACGTTTACTTTCAGCATACCATTTCGCTGTAATCGTTGGAGATTTCTTTGAGGATGTTGTCGAGTTCGTCGAAGGTAGGCGCTTCCACGAGGCGCATTCTGTATGGTTTGAAGTGTTCCAGTCCTTTGAAATAGTTGGTATAATGCCTTCTCATTTCAAAAACACCTGCTACCGGCCCTTTCCAGCGGATGGAGAATTCGAGGTGCCTGCGGCAGACGTCCACGCGCTGCTCCATGGTAGGCGGCGGCAGTTTTTCTCCGGTTTTGAGGTAATGCTTGATCTCGTTGAAGATCCACGGATTACCGATCGTCGCGCGGCCGATCATAATGCCGTCCACGCCGTACAAATTTTTGTATTCCAAAGCCTTCTCGGGCGTATCGATATCGCCATTACCGAAAATAGGGATGGTAATGCGCGGGTTTTCCTTGATTTTGGCGATCAGCGACCAATCGGCGGAGCCTTTGTACATCTGCACGCGTGTGCGGCCGTGTATGGACAGTGCTTTAATGCCAATGTCCTGCAAACGTTCCGCCACGTCTTCTACATTTTTGGTATTCTCGTCCCAGCCCAGACGGGTTTTTACAGTCACCGGTAAATGCGTCGATTTGATTACCGACTCCGTCATTTTGACCATTTTAGGAATATCCTGCAACAATGCAGCGCCCGCGCCGCGACACGCGACATTCTTCACCGGGCAGCCGTAGTTGATATCGATCAGATCGGGGTTCACGCGCGAGGCGATCTCCGCGCACGAGCCCATTGTTTCCACATCGCTACCGAACAGTTGGATGCCGACCGGTCTTTCATACTCGAAAATATCCAGTTTCTGAACGCTTTTGGCAGCGTCACGTATGAGTCCTTCCGACGACACGAATTCGGTGTACATCAGATCCGCACCATTTTCCTTGCAAACCGCACGGAATGGCGGATCGCTCACATCCTCCATCGGGGCGAGCAGCAACGGAAAATCACTCAGTTCTATATTTCCAATCTTAACCATAATCCTTCAACACCACTTCGCAGTAATATGTGCCCCGGGAGACTTGCCAGAGTGCTAAGCCGGCGAACCGGTTTGCGAAGCCCTTATTTATAAATTGATAATAAACTGTAAATTTACACCAATTATGCAAAATAGTAACCCGAATCTGGTTGTTTCGCGCGTACCCGGCACCTGGGGCAGTTTACTGGTATTGGTCGGGTTCATGCTGATCGGTATGGCCGTGGGCAACGTTCTGGCGGTTATGGTGCTCGCCATTTACCTCGGCGCGGATACCGAAAGCGTTACAGCCCTGCTTACCCAGCTTTTTGCCGAACCCGAAAAAATACCAAATGGATGGAATGCGCTGATGATCATGCAGGGTACTGTCCATTTCTTTTCCTACCTGCTCCCGACACTCATTTACTGGTTTTATATCGAACGCCGCACTATCGGCGACCTGAGTACCGACCGTAAGCCTGCACCGTACATCTGGGTGCTTGCATTTGTGCTGGTGCTTGCATTTATCCCGGTGAACAGCAAGTTTATCGAATGGAACCAGGCGATGGACCTGCCGGACGCATTGTCAGGGCTTGAAAAATGGATGCGGGATAAGGAAGATCAGCTTTCGGTGATGACCGAGTTTCTCACGAGTTATACCAGTTTCGGTCAGTTGCTGGTCGCATTGTTTGTCGTGACCGTGCTGCCTGCATTGGGGGAAGAAATTCTTTTCAGAGGGGTAATCCAGTCGAAGTTGTATCTCGAACTACGCAATATTCATGTGGCGATCTGGCTTGCGGCGGCTATTTTCAGTGCTATTCACTTTCAGTTTTACGGTTTCCTGCCACGGATGATGCTTGGTGCATTGTTCGGCTATCTGTATTATTGGACCGGTAATTTGTGGGTTGCTATTCTCGCGCATTTTGTCAATAACGGCTTTGTGCTGGTAATGATGTACTTACACAATGTGGGGCTGGTGAAGATCAATATCGAGGAGGCGAAATCGATGCCGTTGCTGCTCATTGCGGCTTCGCTGGTGGTATCAGCGGGCATACTGGGAGTGATCAGAAAGAATGGACAAGGGGCCGGGACAGGTGTTCCGCGCAACTTTTAAGATAATTTAACATTTTAAAAATAATGGAGGAGAATTGGGCGAAGGCCTACCAGAGCGGACAGGCGATCCGGGCTGAAATAGCCCGCGAAATTTTGGAACAAAATGGGATCGGGGCGGTGATTGTGAATAAGCAGGATAGCAATTACCCGATTTTCGGAAACTTTGAAGTGCATGTGCCCGCGGCCGACCTCTTAACGGCCCAAACGATACTGACGAATGAAGCAGCGCTTGGACAACCTGAGTAATTTACAGCAGAGGACTATCACCGGGTTAGCGGGCGTATTTGTCATTATTGGTTGCATAGTTTATAGTGAATGGTCGTTTTTGCTGCTTTTTTGCGCCATCAGCTCCCTCACGCAGCTCGAATTTTATAAACTGCTCGGCCTCGACGGTAACCAGCCGCTTACATATTATGGCACGTTCTGTGGCACAGTCATGATACTTCTTGCGTATTTGATTGAACAGGACATTGTCGAGTTTGAAAACTACTTCATTATCAGCCCGCTGCTGTCGATGATCTTTTTTATCAAACTCTACAAAAAGAACGACCTGAAACCTTTTACGAATATCGGGTTTACGTTCCTGGGCATCATTTACGTGGCATTGCCGTTCGCAATGATCATCGTAATGGCGCTGCGCGGAGGAACCTACAACTATGAGATCGTGCTCGGTAGCCTGCTGCTCCTTTGGGCGTCGGATATCGGCGGGTATTTTGCCGGTACAAAGTTTGGCAAGAGGAAGTTGTTCGAACGTATTTCTCCCAAAAAATCCTGGGAGGGATCGATGGGCAGCGCTGTTTTTGCGGGCATTATCGCATTTGCGCTGGGGCATTATTTCCGTACCTTCGAACCCTGGAAGTGGTATTGCATCGGCGCGATC
>CAMLNK010000243.1 GCA_946481035.1 uncultured Dyadobacter sp.
ACCGTATTTGAAGCGAAAACCGGAGAACAGCGGCAGCGAAGCGCTTGCCATTCCGTACATTGCCTGGTGTACATTCGGCATCCCGCCCGAATTACCGGTGCTGTCGTTGCCTTCCTGCTTGATTTTCAGGTTCACGTTCGGCGAATTTACCCGCAGGTAAGAGCCCGAAACGCTCAGGCTTGGTAGCTGGTTTTCCTTCACCTGACGAATCCCCAGCCCGGCCAGGTCGATGTTGCTCTGGCTGAGTTTCAATTGTTTGCTGTTTTGCAGGCTCATGGTAATGGCCTCTTCCAGCTTGATCGTGCGTGCGCTTTGTGCGTACGAATGGCCGGCCACAGCAATCCAGACGATCCCGGTTGCCAGACTCACCATTCTTTTAATTCTGGATGTGGTGTTCATTGGTTATTGTTGATTTAAATAGGTTCTTGAGATGCTGGCTCAGCTCATTCCGCAAATGCTTCTTGAATTCTTCATCCGACAGATGTTCGAGACCATTGAGAATTTTATAAAAATCCTGTGTAGCGATGGCGTAGTTGACCGTGCCATAAAGTGTAGTAGTCACCAGGCTCACATTGATATCCTTACGAAAATCGCCGGCATCCTGTCCTTCTCGGATCATCCGCTTGATCAGCTCCACGTTCCGCATTTTCAGTCCGCGGATATATTCGGAAATCACGGGTGTACGCTCCGAGGAGAGTTGCTCACGCAGCATAATGTTGTGAAAGCACTGGTTGCCGATCAGCCGATCGATCACGCTGTCGATAAACACGTTGAATTTTTGGAGTGCGGAAAGCTCGCTAAGCATCATCAGGGTTTCCAGCCGGGAGCTCGACTCGGTCATGCGCAGCTGGAAAAGCGCCTCGATCAGCTTTTCCTTCGAACCGAAGTAGTAGGATATCATCGAGACGTTCACATCGGCTTCCTGGGCGATATCCCTCACCGAAGTACCGGCAAATCCTTTCTGTGAAAACAGCCGCTCCGCTACTTCTATTATCTGCAATTGTTTCGCGTTGTATTCCATTTAAGTAGGTCACCAGCAGGGATTCTTTTCTTGCTTTTTGCTAGTGACAATACAAAGGTAACCGGAGTTAAAATAAAATTCAAACGATCGTTTGAATTTATTAAACAAACGTTTGATTAGTAAAAGCAAATATTGGATTAATACCATTAAAGTTTTTTAATCCTAATATTAAAATTACATTAACGACTGATTATCAATTATATAACAGCACAATAATACAACCCGCCGCGAAACGCAACCGGTTTTATTACACAAGAAGAAGAGAGATTGCTTACTTTACACGTCCGGGATTTTCGCTTACAAATGCGTCCCAGCCGCCTTTCTTGGCTTTTTTGGAGCCGCCGGAAGCTACCGCAGCCGGCGAATTGGCGTGGTACTGATGGCAGATCGCGATGGCGATGCCGTCGGTAGCATCCATGAATTCACGACTGAGTTCCATTTTCAGGATCTTTTCGAGCATGTAGGCCACCTGCTCTTTGGAAGCATTACCGCTGCCGGTAACAGATTGCTTCACTTTTTTGGGGGAGTACTCAACAATGGGGATATTGCGGGCCAGCGCAGCGGCCATCGCCACGCCCTGCGCTCGACCGAGTTTGAGCATCGATTGCGCATTTTTGCCATAAAAAGGATCTTCAATGGCCATTTCATCGGGCAGGTAATCCTCGATCAGCTGGGTCAGGCGTTCAAAGATTTTCTTCAACTTCAACTCGTGCGTACTATATTTGCTCAAATGAATCACCCCGTATTGCACCAGCGAAATTTGCTGCCCCTTGACCGAAATCACCCCGTAACCCATCACCTGCGTGCCGGGATCGACCCCAATAATGACCTTTTCCGAAACCTCCGTTTTTAACATGGTGCAAGATAAGGAACTCTCCCCTCCAAAGCCAAAAAGCAACCAGGCAAAGCTGCTCTGGGTGGTCAAGCTCGTGGTGACGGCCCTGGTACTAAGCTACATTTACCGCACATTCCGGAATGAACAAAAAGGCATCGGCGATATTGGAAGCGTTTTCGGGGAGATATGGTCGGCGCAGAATGCGCCGGTGTTCGTAGTGATGGTTTTGCTCGTACCGGTCAACTGGACACTGGAAAGCCTCAAATGGCAGCAACTCATTTCCCGCATTATCCCGCTTTCGTTCCGCGATGCAATGCGAGGCACCCTCACCGGCCTGGCCGTGGGCGTAGCCGTGCCCGCGCAATTGGGCGATACGCTCGGGCGAGTGGCTGCATTAAAATCCGACCGGCGAATGGAAGCGATCGGTGCGGCGCTCATTTCCAATGGCATCCAGTTTTACGTTTCGGTGCTCGCAGGGGCATTCGGCTGGGTGTATTTAAAAGACCAGCTCGCTATTCCCGACACGGCCAGGCTGGCCGTCAACGGCGTTTTGTTTGCTATTATTTTCCTGGGCCCTGCATTGCTTCCTTTCAGAAAACAGATCGGTACTTGGGAACCTTCCCGTCGTTTTTTTGTAAAAATGAAGGAGTATTTAAATGTAATAGGCCGCTATACGCCTTTCGAGCTGGCAACAAGCACGGGCTACGGCGTGCTGCGCTACCTCGTTTTTCTCTCCCAATTTGTGCTTGCACTATCGCTGTTCCAATTTCAGGTAGGCATCGGGCAGCTGGCAGCCTGTGTTACATTAATTTTTTTGGCTAAAACACTCATACCGGCTATCAATGTGCTGGGCGACCTGGGTTTGCGTGAGTTTACGGCCCTCGTGGTGCTTGCGCCTTTCAAACTACCGGCCGAGCAGATCATCGCCGCCACTTTCCTGATCTGGATATTAAACGTCCTCGGCCCTATCCTCGTGGGGATATTCCTGGTGTGGAAATATAAATGGAAGAAATCGAGATGAGCAGCACGGCATTCATTTCCTGGGCCATGGCGGCCATTTGGTTACTATTGGGCAGTTATGCGGTTTTTACTTTAGCATTAACCTTCCTCTGGGCCAGAATACGCAAGCCCGCGGCACCGGCGGGCATTCCCGAAGATCTTTTTATTACGGTAATCATACCTGTCCGGAACGAAGAAGAAAACATCCTGGCCCTGCTCGGCGACCTCGACCGGCAAACCCTGCCACCTGCCCATTTCGAAGTACTGGTAATGGACGACGGTTCCACCGACAATACGGCTGCGATTGTACGCACGTTCGCGGAACATTCGAAGGCCAGTATTAAACTCATTCCCCTGCCCGATGAACGCACTTCGGCGCCCAAAAAACGGGCGATTGAAACGGCCATTGCACATGCAAAAGGCAAGCTGATCGTCACCACCGACGGCGATTGCCGCGCGCAGGCAGGCTGGCTGCATGCGATCGCGACGTATTACCTATATACGGGCGCGAAACTCATCAGCTCGCCGGTTACATTCACCGGGGAAACTACCCTCACCGACCACCTGCAAACGGTCGAATTCGCGAGCCTGATCGGCAGCGGGGCGGCTTCCATGTCGGCGGGCTACCCGTCCATGTGCAACGGTGCTAACCTCGCCTACGAAAAGGAAACTTTCCTGGAAGTAAAAGGGTATGACGGCGTCCGGCATATTGCCTCGGGCGACGACGAGTTCCTGATGCACAAGATCGCCGCGCGTTATCCCGGCTCCGTCCGCTTCCTCCGCCACCGCGACGCCATCATCCGCACCGCGCCGCACCGGAACTGGGCCAGCTTTTACCGCCAGCGAAAGCGCTGGGCCAGCAAATGGAAGCACTACCAAAGCAAAACACCGCTGGTGCTGGCCATTTACATTTTTGCCAGCAATTTTTCGGTGCTGCTGGCAGGCGCGCTTGCATTGGCGGGCAACATCCCTCCCACTGCTTTTTTAGGTATACTCGCGCTAAAATGCGTTCCTGAATGGTTTTTCCTCGGTTCAGTACTCAATTTTCTCCAAAAACCGAGGTCGCTGGCATTCATCCCGGTAACCCAGCTTTTCTACCCATTTTATGTTTGCTTCTTCGGCCTGGCCGCCCAGAAAGGCCAGTACGAATGGAAAGGACGCAAGCTCTCGTGATCCGGCCAGCCAGGCATATAAAAAAACTGCCGGCAAAATGCCGGCAGCTTTAAGTTTCACATAACGCTATATAAGATCAATTCATTCTACTTTTTGAGCAATTTGGAAGAATACTTCCCCTCCGCATTCACGACGTTCACAATATACATTCCTTGCGCAAAAGCCTGAACATTAACTTTGATTTCTGTTTGACCGGTCATAGGCATCGCCTGATAAACCCGTTTTCCTTCTAGTGTGAATATCTCGATTTTTTTCACCGGCGAGAAACTTCTGACATTCATTTCGTCCTGGCTTGGGTTCGGGAAGAAATCCACGGCCAAACGGGCGTCACAGGCTCCCGCTTGTATGCTACGGATCGCGCTGTACTCGAATGTCTCGTCGTTATCTACCTGTTTGAGACGATAATAATAGTTCTTTACAGGTACAGACTCTGATGAAAATGGTGTGTCGTTGAAACTATATGTGGCTTGGGCGGCGTCGTAATCGACCCGGGCAACAACATTGAAAACCCTGGCGTCAGACGAGCGCTCTACTTCGAAATGGGAGAAATTCCGGGCTTCGGTTACCTTCCATTTCAGTTCCGCACTGCAATTTACATTTTGTACATCAAAAAATCCTAATGTTACGGGTAAAGCTGTTGAAGGAGGGGGTGTTGTGTAGCATGTTTGGCTCGTCGCAGGGTAGGTAATATTCACCACCGTCCATGGGTTTACAGTCACCCGGATGGTCGCGCCGTCCTGGCGCAATGAACCGTAACGATCGTCCGAAACCTCCACCCATTTGCCATTTTCCTGCTTAAATCCGGGCCAGGCAGTACCTACTCCGTTGATATCCACCGAAGCGCCGGGAAAAAGAAGGCTGCCCGATAACGGCAAACCGTTGTCCTCCTGGATCACTTTTCCTTCCGAATTAATCCATTCAATTTTTGCTGTCTCGCCGGTCGCATCGTAATTCGGGGTAACATTGTAATCCAGCCAGGGCGCATTTTTCAAACATTTCGAAGAAGCCGCCACATCGATTTTCTTTTCAACCGGCTCAGGGACCGACGGCAGGAACGGCCAGAAATGTACCTCGTCGCTTTTGTGCACAAAACTTTTTCCAATAATCTGTCCGTTGATATTCCCGTTGTTCTCCTTCACGATGTCGGCCTGAGGCGCGAAAATCGTACCGCTAATCTGCGCATTACCACCCAATGTGAGCCCTTTGGTTGCATCAGGAAAGTTGTAGATCACATAGCTGCCTTGCGAGTCGGACAAACCTCCGAAGCCGGGGAAATTAATCTTGTTGCTGCCGGTCGCCCCGCAGAATGTAGGAAAATCTACAATATTAATAATGAGTGCGAAGCTGTTGCCGGGCGAAGTCTGTCCCAATTGAGGACCCTGCGGAATACCTTCGATATTTGAATTCCCGATTTTGTTCCAAACCGCCGCCGACACTGTCAGAACGTTGACTTTGTTCGGATCTACGATAATTTTGGGGTTATTGCCGATCACATTGGGGTCAAGATACGGTCCCATGGGGGCAGCGGCCATAATGTTGCCATTCTGGTCGCGGATCGGCAGGTTATCGGCCATTTCTTTCAATTGATTCGACCTTTTAATAAATGTCGTGAACGCACCATCGATGTCGATCTGGTTTGCACCTGTTCCAAAAACATTTTCACAAACCGGGTTCACCGACTCGCTTACACTCGGAGACCAGGTATTGATGTTCGCATTGATCGTGATGTTAGGTGTATCCCAATATTGCGCGCTGGTTTCCGTGATACGAATGGTCGAAGCTGCATTGTTGTTGTCCTTGTACCATACTTTCAGGTTTGTGGCCGAAGCATCGGAAGGGCTGCAATTGCCTATTTTGACGTAATTGTTACCATTCACCATAAGGCTTCCGCTATTGAGCTTCACCGCCCCGCGAACCGCCAGACCGATGGATGCATTATTTACAAAAAATACGCCGTGCTGGTTGTTGAAGCTGATCTGATACTGATTGGTGGTCACATTTCCACCGACTGCAATGGGGCCTTCCGTTTCGTTGGATTGCAATGTGGCGTTGCCTTTTACGAATATGTTGAACCGTTGAGCGGCGGTCGTAGGACTCTGGGCAAATACGTGATTTGCAGTTAGCGATAGGAGCGATAAAATACTTATAAGTAAAGATTTGGCAAACATGAAGTTGAGTTGATTATTTGTAACTCAACGAATTTAGACCGCTCACCTCGATCCGTTACCCTTTTTGTGACCAGTTTAGGCTAGTTTGGGGTGATTTCAATGTTTTAAGGGGTGACAACTTTTGCTAAAATTGCACTAATCGAAGATAATACATATACAGCCGCAAAATAGTGGCAACTCGCAATGAATGTTTTTCACTACTATACCAGCATACTTATTCTACATAAACACCTAAAAACAGCCCAATACTTCTAGAATTTCGTGCTTAAAGGGATGCAAAATG
>CAMLNK010000244.1 GCA_946481035.1 uncultured Dyadobacter sp.
CGTCTATTCAGGCGACTATAAAGGCCTCCTTCAAGCGCAGACGCTTACCGGCAGGTTTATCAACCGGGATTTAAAGGTCAAATCCACGTTCCGGCGGCCGACGGGTGCATTGCAAGTGAAGAATGCCAAACGGCATAACCTCAAAAATGTGTCGGTAGACATTCCTACCGGCGTTTTTACGGTGGTAACCGGCGTGGCCGGCTCGGGTAAGAGTTCGCTGATCAACGGGGTGTTCCTCTCGCAACATCCGGAGGCGATCGTGATCGACCAGTCGGCGGTAGGTGCTTCCATTCGCTCCAATCCGGCGACTTATACCGGCATTATGGACGACATCCGTAAGTTGTTTGGTAAAACCAACAAGGTGAGTGCATCGCTGTTCAGCTTTAACTCCGATGGTGCTTGTCCTGAATGCCAGGGACTTGGATTTATATTTACAGATCTCGCATTTCTGGAACCTGTGAAAACCGTTTGCGAAACCTGTGAAGGCAAGCGCTTCAAACCCGAGGTTTTGGAATACAAAGTCAACGGCAAATCGATCACCGACGTGCTGGATATGCCCGTGGAGGAAGCCCTGGCATTTTTTAAAACCAAAGACATTACCCACAAACTGACCGCCATGAACCAGGTTGGCTTGAACTACCTCACGCTTGGTCAGCCGCTGAGCACATTATCGGGCGGCGAATGTCAGCGCATTAAACTGGCCGGCGAGCTGCACAAAAACGGTACTATTTACGTCATGGACGAGCCTACCACCGGTCTCCACATGTCCGATACGGGCCATTTGCTCGAAATCATCGACCACTTAGTCGATCAGGGCAACTCTGTGATCGTCATCGAGCACAATACCGAAGTAATGAAGCACGCCGACTGGATCATCGACCTCGGGCCTGAGGGCGGGCACAAAGGCGGCCAGGTATTGTTCGAAGGTACGCCTGCGGATTTACTAAAATCGAAAGAGTCGCTGACGGCAGAATATTTGCGCAGGGCTCCGGTCGGGTGAATTTGGCGTGAATAACCCTGCTAATGTCGCGTTTCCCCGATCTGCGGCATTTGAACCGTTATTAGATTTGCCGATCAACCACTCAATAGCAACACCATGGAAAAGATCGAGCATATCAACTACATCAAAGCTCCAATCAACAACGTGTACGAAGCGCTGACGACCCAAAAAGGCCTCGGCAGCGTTTGGACGACGGATTTAAGAGTTGAGAACGAAGTTGGTGCCATCAGTGACTTCGGCTTCGGAGACGACGATCGCGTATTAATGCAAATCGTAGGACTCACCGAGAACAAGCGCATCGAATGGCTGTGCACGCATTCCGACCCCGAATGGATCGGTACCGGCGTGTCATTCGAGCTTTTCGAAAGGAAAAACGGCGTTACCGCCATCGTATTAAAGCATTTCAACTGGCGCGAACTGACCGAATTTTACCAGTGGTGTAACTACAACTGGGCCATGTTCCTGCTCAGTTTGAAGGATTATTGCGAGAAAGGGAAGGGGCTGGCGTACCAGGAGCGGGAGTTTTAGCCAAGCAAAACCTGTGCTGGAATGCCAAGCTTTTCGTGGAAAACCTTGGCCAATTTCAGCGTAAGCGGCTTTTTTCGGTTTAATAGGGCCGAAACATAACTTTTGCTCCCAACCCAATCTACCAGATCTTTGCTTTTAAGGCCTTTCTCGTCCATTTTGAGTTTAATTGCATCGATCGGGTCCGGCGTTGGAACGGGGTAATACTCGTCCTCATATGCCTTAACCAGAAGCAAGGCAATTTGCAACTTGTTACCTTCCGGACTTTCAGGTTCTGGCGCTGCATCAAATTGATTATCAATCCATTCCAGGAATTGATCGTATTCGGCTTCGTTTTTGATTGGTTTTAATTCCATTGCTAATGTTTCTACTTGAACTTAACAGTTTTCGCATCGACGCGGTCATATTCTGAATGAGTACCAAACCATTTGACTTGAATGGCTTTGTATTCAAACATAATTCTGACAATCAGTCGGTAATGGTTGCCAAGAATATTAAAAACAATCCGGTTGTCGCCTATGATACTCGCGTTCGGGTAAAGCGCTTTCAGCTCATTGAAATTCTTAAAATCGGCTGTCACCAATTCGTTATACCATTCTTTCAATGCATTGGCTGCTGGCGGATACAAACTGCAATATTTAAGTAAAGTCCTGCGTGTGATAATGTTAAACATGCGAGTTTACTAATAGTGAACAAACTTATTTATTTTTTGAATGACAATCAAGTCTGCATTCACGTATTATACGCAGTTTTTAAAAAGGGTAACAGACTTTTCTAAAACCCTACCCGCACGCCGATTCCCGCTTTTACCACTTCCCCGATCCGTAGAGAACCCGCATTGAGTACATAGCTGACCAGGTATAGATCATTGGTATTGAATTCAAGATAGGTGCTCAACGTTCGAATTCCCTTATTTGCAGAAAATTTGTAAGTCAACGAGGACTCGGTGGCCAAATGCACGCGGAATGCGGGTTTCCACCAGTAGTAATTGGGCGGATAGCGGGAAGGAAGCTTGAAAAAATAGTCGTTTCCGAACTGGTAACTGCCTTTAAAACCAGTGTCCAGCGGATTGACCAGCAAACGGTTACCTGCCCTGATACGTACTGGCTGATAGAAAACAGCCCCGGAGAATAAATGCAACGGCCCACCTTTGGCAGGCGGCACATATCCGTATTGGAAGTTGCTCCGCAAATGCCGGTTGAAAAACTCGTACCCTGCGCCCAGGCCTATCCAGCCGTTGCTGCCAGCATATTGGATTTGTGCAAAATCAGGCGCGAGTTTCCTTGCGAGCTGGGCATAGGAGGTGCCGGCCGCCCCCGTTGCGAGGAGCGCCGCCAATGCAAGCATTTTGTTCATGTCAGTAGTGGATGATGGATTTTAGAACCTTGCCGTCGACGATCCTGAGCAGGACAAAGGCGCTCTGCTCGAAGGAAAAACTGGTCATGTAATGCACTTTTTCGCCAAATGGATAGAAATCCTGGTGCTGGTGAACGTGGCCGTGCAGGGAAAGCAGCAGGTTTGGCGTGTTTTGGAGTAAGTCAGTATACGGTTTTACGGATTCGGCGCCGAATTCCATGGCATTGAATGGCGGCACATGCGAAACGGTGACAATGTATTTGGCGCTATCGGTATTGTGCAATTCACGCGCGAGCCAGTCGAGGTCGGGAATGTGCTCGCCGGGAGCTTCCAGCCCGTTGGTATTGTGGGCGATAAATTTGATGCCGCCGTACACAAACGAATAGTTCAGCGGCCCGAACATTTGCCGGAAGATCTGCCTGCCGTTGGCTACCATATCGTGATTGCCGATAATGCCGAAGTACGGGGCCCGCAGCGCGGAAAGCCGCTTCTGTACCCATTTGAATTCCTGCAATATTCCAAAATCGGAGATGTCGCCTGCCAGGAGCACCAGATCGACGTTTTCGAGGCTATTTACCTTTTTCACAAACCGCTCCTGCTCATCATACCAGCGCTGCGTATCACCTGCAAACACGACCGTAACGGTATCATCTTCCGCATGCAGCCGAAGCCGGGCGAGGTTTTGGGCATTCAGATCGGAAGGGCTCGAATGATCGAAAGATTGGTTGGGGCTGAATTCAAACTGGTCGCAGGAAGTCAGTAGTGCAGGGGTTGTCAGGAAGGTCAGGAAAGTCAGGAAGGTCAGGTATTGTTGGGCATTGCGAAGTGGTTTGAGCATTATTCCTTTGCTTTTCATGGCGTTGATGGCTAGTTGGTTTCATTGATTTTTTCAATTCGTTCGATTTCTTTCAGGACAGTAGTCAATGATGCGTGGTGGTCGATCAGGTATTCCAGTTTGGTGAGGCTATCGGCTGGAAATGTGCTTTTGGGATACCGCAAAAGATGGGACAGCACATCGCGGTCGTCCCATAAACGGCGGATTTTCAGCGCGGTTTTCCGAGAAATATGCAATTGCTGTGTGCCGTACTCATGTCGCAAACTCATCAGCTGCCAGCCGATCTGCATTTGGGTGCGACGGTAATGCCGCTCCCACGCGCCCCGCATGCGCGAGTCGGCCCTGTTTCGTTGAAAAAGGAAAACCAGGATGATGGCAATGGGCAAAGCGATGCCGACCCACTTTTTTACAGTGCGTGTCATGGGGACCAATACAGTAAGTGATGTTGTTAGAAAGCCAGACCTAGTGTGATATTCGTCCTGAACCCGAAATCTGTTTGATTACTTTTTAAATAATCCTGAAAATTGTAGGAGGTGTTGGCGTCGAAATAGCCATGGTTGAAAAGGCGGAGCTGGAAGCCGGCCAATGGACCTAGGTTGATCACGCTGTCTTCGCTGTGAATATTGTCATACACCTCATGGCCATGGTTGCCTTTATAATAAAAGTACTGCGTATTCACGCCTGTGTACAGTCCTGACAGGCCGTTACGGCTTTTGCCTTTCAGTTGCTGGGCTTTTGTAAAAGCATAATATCTGGGCTGAATCGAGAATGAAACAATTTTCTCCCGCGAATAAAGATGACGGTAATCCATTTCAAAGCCATACATCGTATTTTTTTGCCTCAGTAAATTAAATCCGTTGTTCATTGCCGCGTCCAGCTGGAAATTTAAACTTAGCGGCCATGTACCCAGCTTCTGTTCAAAAGCCACCCCGGCTTTTATTCTGTTTAAATAGTAGCCCACCGTAATCTCTGGCAGCCGTATTTTCCATTGGTTGCGGATCTGTTCATCACAGAACAGAATGTCGCAAAGTGGGGCCTTGCTGATCTTTTTCCAGTCACCGAAAGCGATACCCAGGATGGCTTGCGTCGAGCATTCGACCTTGTCAGATTCGCGATGGATAGAAAAGCTGAAATCCATAAACCCCTGGTTCAGGAATCGTCTTTGAATGCCTAATCTCAGCCCTATTTTTGGGTCATAGTGGTCGATAGTACCCGGTACATTGTAAAATAAGCCGATGTAATTCCCGCTGAAATTATTCGCGCTGAGGCCTTTCTTAATCCGTTTTCCCATTCCCACAAACCACCTGAGCTGTGCATCCATTACCGTGTACTGTACGAGCTCTTTCACCGGGAAATTTAAATCGAAAAAGGGCATGTGGCCAGCCAGGGCGATAGAAAAGGCAGGTAGAAACTTGAACTCATATCCGAGTTGCAATGATGTATTGTTCAGTATCTTATCATCGCGCAAGGGAAAGGCCAGTGCCTGATAATACTGCGACAATCCGATCTTTACCATATGCCTCGTCGCCACTTTCGTCATAAATACATTTTCGTACCGGTCGATAAATCGTTGTTTGACCAGCGTATCAGGTTCTTCTGAATAGGATACTTGAATAGTGTCCTGGGCGTGGAGTGTACATGATGACGCGAGAATCAGGCAAATCAATAAACCTTTCAACATATAAGGGAATAGGGGTTAGCGTTCAGTGTGTGTAGAGTTCCTGGAATAGGCAATGTGGTTTAAAAATGAATCGCATTTGAAGAGGAGGGTTTATTTTACTTTCATGACTAATAGTTAAGCACCCGTTTTATTTAATCGTTACCCTCCCGAACTCGGCGCTGATATCGACGCTGGCGAGCTGGTTGCGGGAAAAAAAAGCTTCCTTGAAATCGGTGGTGTTACGCTTCCATTTGAAACCGTTGGGTAGTTTCATGGTGGCGTAGGCGCCGTTGATGGTATAATCGAAATGCTGCCAGTTCTTGGCCAGAAGCGTTATTTCGGCCTTTTGGGAGCGGATACCCAGGCTTGTGAGCCCCACAGTCGGGTAAATTTCGACATTGCCGTAGGCGGCATCGATGCGGACCGCCCCGGCGATCTGTTCGAGGCGGACGTTGGTATGGTCGCTCGCAAATGTGAATGTGCCCGCCAGCTCGGTGCCCGAAAGCGCGCCGAATGTCGTGTTGAGGGCGCCTTTGCCGCTTAATCCGGTTAGGTTTGTTGTGCAGAAATCGGCTTTGAGGTTCAGCTGGTTGGTGAGCCCGCGTAAAGTAATGGTACCGAACGAATTTTTAAGATCTACGGCGCACGATGCCGGCAAATGGATCGTATAGCGCGCTTTCAGGTTCGATACCGGTTTGCTTTCCCCATCTTTCAATACAATATAATTACGCAGAAAGTAGTCCTTGCCATTGCGGTCGGCGATATACTGCACCTTGGATAGGTCCTGCGTGGCAGTGGCGCGATCGGGGTGACGGGCGGAAAGCTCCATAATCACGGCGATATCGGCATTGTCCCAGGTCACTATCTCGATGTCGGCTTTTTCCGCGCTGATGTAGAGCGTACGCACGGTGGGTGCGCTCACCGTCTTTTCAATTCTCTTGGTAGCGACCTGCAACTTCCCTTGCGCGTATGCAGGCAGGCCCCCGAGCACCCATGCGAGCAGCAGGCGCAGCGGTATTTTTCGGATGGTTTTGAGATACATTTTCATTGTTCAGGTGCTTAAATCATTTTGGCCATTGCATTCAGAATGTCC